>JBNKHS010000202.1:0-7814 GCA_050290485.1 Promineifilaceae bacterium (SeqCode)
TTTGCTTGGCTTGGGCCAAATCCCCTTGTTTAAGGAATAAGTTAGCTAAGCTGGCAACTTCATCTAAAGTACGTAAGGCTGTTCCCAATCCTTGTTTAATTTCCATTGCTGTCCGGAAAAGTTGTTCAGCTTCTTCCCATTGTTCTTGCTCGGTTAGAATGCTGCCCAGGGTGGCGTGGGCTGCGATTTGGGCCATCTTTTCACCAATTTCGTCTGCAATTTCTTTGGCTTGGCGTGCATTGGTTTCCGCTTCTTCAATTTTGCCTAAAGTGAGGTAGAGTGCAGCTAATTCTCGTGTCGCTAAACTACGTCCACGGGGGTCGTTGATGCTCTCAAATGTATCGATAGCAGCTTGAGTACATTTTTCGGCCGTTTCGTACTGTCCTAACAAGCGATAGACATGCCCTAATTGTGTGCCAGCATAGCCAATCCCTTCTTTATGTCCAAATTGCTCTGACTGCTGCAGCACAAATGCAAATTTGTCTTTGGCCAGGCTGTACTCTCCTTGATATTGCAAGAGCAATGAAGCGAGATTGTAGGTCAACACACCTGACTCAACCATGTTGCCCATGTCTCCTTCGATTTTTAACCCTTCTTCGTAATGTTTGCGGGCGATCTCGGCATTGCCTAATTCGGTATAAATAAGACCAAGCTGGTTATGGATGACGCCTTCAGCAGAGTAGTTGCCAATTTCATGGCAAATACGTAACCCTTGTTCGTAGTAGTCAATTCCTTGTGCATATTCGCTGCGCAGCCATGAGACATCGCCTAAACCAACAATACTGTCTTTTTCACGCAAACGATTGCCCGCTTCTCGGCTTTTGCTCAATGCACTTTGGTAATGGTCAACGGCTTGATCATATTTGCCTTGATGGATTGCTATTTGTCCCAACTGGGTTAAGATGCGCAGGTAAGCATCGTCATCTTCTTGCCCATTGCTTTGATAGATGGCAGCCGCATCAAGGGCAAATGCTCTTGCGTTTTCGTATTCACTACGCACGGAATAAACGGCCGAAATTCGAGACAATCCTTCTGCTTTGAGGAGTTCCCCCCCATGTTGGTCAGCCAGATTTACGGCCGTTTCTGCATAAGTTAAGGCCGTATCAAATTCACTCGTCGCTAAGGCATAGCGCGATTGGCGCAAAGCAACTTCCGCTTCATATTTGGCCGCAATCGTTTCATCATCCACCAATGTCACAAGTTCATGCAAACGGGTTAAGTCTTGTTTTTGGTATTGACGTTCACCCAGGAAACTATAAATTTGCTCACGTGCCAGCAAAATATCGAATCGTTGCGCCCAATCTTCCGCAGCAGTTAGCTTTAGAGCCTGACTATAATGGCTGACGGCTTCTTCATTGGCATACTGCTCGGCCGCCCACTCACCACCTAAACGGTAATATTTAAGCGCCAAATCATCTTTTTCTGCTTTTTGGTAATGATAAGCTAAATTGCCGTAATGCAACGACAAATCATCGGCATAAATCTCCCGAATCGCTTCTGCAGCCAAAAAATGGCGTTCCTTTAATTTTTCTGGAGGCTGCATACTATACGCCGCTTCCCACAACAACGCATGCTTAAACAAATACTGGAGTTCCCCTAAAGAAGACCAAATTTGTTTATGGGCCATTGCCTCTAGCTTTGTCGGCAACTGCCACTCTGTTTGTAGCATATGAGAAAGGACTTGAATTTCAAAAACTTGCCCTAATATAGCTGCCGACTGCACGATTTGCCGCGCCGCAGTAGGCATCCGTTCCAGCCGTGTAATGAGCAAAGCATTCACCGAACGTGGCACTTGTTGCATCTGCAAACGGCGATTGGTGAAGTAATTACGATGCCCATTTTCACGAACCCGCAACAAGCCTCGTTCATTCAAATCGAGAGCCATCTGTTCAATGTAAAACGGATTGCCATGCGTGCGGCTAAATAAAAATTCCACGATCTCATCGGTAACGACACCTTCCAATACTTGTTCCGCCAACTCCTTGGTCCCATTTAAGCCAAAATAGCTCAAATCTAATGTGTACTGTGGGGTTCCATCGGCACTTTGGAAGCGATAAGGGTTTCCTTTGGCATCGTACCGCGCATTAGAAATGATGGCGACGGGGTAATCTTCCATTTGGTGTGTTAGCAAGTTCACCAATTGCCTTGAATCGCCATCTAACCAGTGGCTGTCTTCCATTTGCAAAACAAGCGGTTGGCAAATCGCCTCTGCTTTCACAAAATTCTTGAACGCAATTTGTTTGTTTTCAAATCGCAGCGCAGGGGAAAGTTGTTGATAAAGCGAATCGGGCCAACTTAACCCAATGATTGCTCCTAAAATAGAGCGCGTACGGATTAGCTCTTCTTTGATTTGGCGACTCTCGTCATTTGTCTCTGGAATGCGCTGCACTAAATTATCAAAAATGCGTTCAAAGTTGGCTTTGTTCTCCGCTTCTGTTTGCTCACCAGATTGTTGGAAATATTGTCGCAGTGCATATTTAAAGGGATGCAATGATTGCTGCATAACCGCATCAGCAGGACAGTAGAACCAGCGAATATGATGCTGCTCCATTAACTCCCGCTGAAAAGCATAAATGAAATGGCTTTTGCCGATCCCTGCTTCACCATCCACGTAAGCAATACCCGCAAACCGGCTATCTTGGTTGGTGTCAAAAAGAGATTTTGTTATTTCATGCAAGTTCTCAAGCTCTTCTTGTCGTCCAACAATTTCGCGAGCTGTGGTTAGCTGCGTTAACATGCGCTTGCCCGCCAAACGATAAGCAGGCACACTTTTTTCGTGAGCATCATCAAGGAAAATTGTGCCCAGCGGATCGATACGATAATCGGACTCAAGCCGTTCATAGACGGCGCTGTCGATCCAAATCTCTCCAGATTTGGCTTGAGTACTAAATATTTCTGCTTGAATGACCTTGCCGCCTTCCGTCAAAAATCGATTTTGGGTGGCAGCTCCTAAAGTTCCCGCCCATACAGAACCCATCGTCAATCCTGCATGCCACTTCGGATTTTCTTCGATGTTGATGTTGCTGTTCTCGATAGAGCGTAAACATTCAGCGGCTTGTTTGATTTCCGACCCATCAACAAATAATCCAAAAGACATGGATAACAAGGTTCCGTCTTCGGTAAATGTAATTTGGTTAAAGTTGCCCCCAAACTGAACGGTAGCACGCAATGCTTCCGTAATAAAGGGGACAAAATTTTCATCAGTGGGCAACATCTTCAATGAAATGGCGATATTGCTACATTCATGAAGGGCAGCATTTGTCTCTGCCAAATGATTAAGAATCGTATCGGAGATGAAGGCAGATGCAGCACTTTCGGGAACAGGTTGTTGGGGGTCTTTTGGGGCTGGTGGCGTAAAACTGATTGCAGTGATTTGTCGTGTGGCGGGTGTCGTTGGGTATTCTGGGGTTACGGCCGTAATTTGGTCATGAATTGGCTGCACCGCTTGCCAAAATGGCTCGTCTACCAAGATTGCACCATCTTCCGCCTGAGGTGTTAAACGCAAGCAATCAGCAATTGCCTGGCCATGAAAGTAATAAGTAAACTTCTCATCCAAGCCGGGTAAACCCCAAACAACTTCTCCCGAGGACAACCCAAGTTTGGCTTGCAGGCCAAAGTTTTCGATCATCTGTGAGCGCTTTTCGCCATAAAAGATGGCGTGCACAAATTGAGCTGCGCTTAAGGCTTGTTTGTGTGTTTCAATTACGGCCGTTTCCTTATTATCGTCAGGGAACACAGCAAGCATACGACGCCCATCCAAGTAAGCCAAAATACCGCCCCGAGCTTCTACTTCGGTTACAAGTGGCTCCAAAACAATTTGGTTTAATATCCTTATCGCATTACGCGCATTGTGATTATGCTCAATTGAATTATTAATAAGCGATGGGAATCCAGCAATATCCAGGCACAGGACTATTCCTTGAAACTGTCCCGTTTCCTGCTTATTCTTAAACTGCTGGTATATAAAATTGGGAATAAAAGTTGTAATACTCATCCAATACAAGCTCATCAAAGGGTGGAATTTATTGGTAATATTGAAGCAACTTCCCCATTCGCAACCAATTTTTTCGCATCCCCACTGCAGAACAAAACTATTCTCTATTTTTATTCACAAGAAAGATACAACATTAACCTTGAGAAAATTGTGAATAAATATTTGAAATTAAGATGGAACTCTTTTTGTAGGTTATGCCTACCGCCTACCCTTACAATTTAAATGTTATAACATTTATTTTCTCAATAATAATGAATTCAACAATGGTGAGATAGTCATGTGCGGGTAAAATGTTATCGAGTATTTCATTTACATTTCTTATGATTGTAAGTCAAAGTAACATTTTCGTCACTATTGCCAAAGTGGGGCAAGCAAAATCGAGGAGAAGTTGTGTATTTAAATAATTTAATTGAAAAACTAGAATCAATATCTAATGGTTATGCGCAGAAATTTGAGATCCAACGAACAGATGAGTGGTTTTTGTTAAAACTCACTGAAGAATTAGGTGAGCTTGTGCAAAGCTACCTACACTATAGTGGGCAAGCGCGTACGAACAATTCATCATCACCAGAATTAAAGGTTGCGTTTGAGGATGAATTAGCTGATGTGCTTGGTATGACTTTATTGGTTGCCCATCACCATCAAGTTGATCTAGAAACGGCCGTTTCGCGGAAATGGCTACAATATCTAAATGAGGATTCTAATGCGTAAAGAAAATCTTCCCCTATCACGACGTGAGTTTGTTAAGCTGGGTATTGCCTCCTCTGCGGGGCTTGTGCTCATTGCTTGTGGTTCCAATTCAGAAAACCCGACCACCCCACTTAACGAATCTGCCCAATTGCAGGCAACTCCAAATTGTGATGATCACGATGAAACGATTGCCCAAACCGCGGGCCCATTTTATACACCGCATACGCCGGAACGCACCAATTTTATAGAAGCGGGTATAACGGGCATCCCTCTACTGGTTACAGGAAAAGTTTTAACCACCGATTGTCAACCTATTGCCAATGCAATCCTGGATTTTTGGCATGCGGATGATGCTGGCAACTATGATAATGACGGGTTTCGTTTGCGAGGCCATCAATTTACAGACGAGAATGGTAACTTCCAATTAGAAACGATTGTGCCCGGACTCTATCCAGGACGAACGCGCCATATTCATGTTCGGGTGCAAGGGGAAGGGACAGATTTATTAACCACACAACTTTATTTTCCTGATGAAGCCGCCAACAATGGGGATGGCATTTTTGATGAAGCGTTGTTGATGGATATGTTATCCGACGAAGAAGATGGAAAAACGGCCGTATTCAACTTCGTTCTGGCGTAAAAAAACCTCCTATTAAAGAGGTTCATCACTTTATTCTTCGTCCCAATTGCGTCGTGCCCAGGCGCGTAATGTAAATGGCAACATTAACGCCACAAATGCCAATACCCCACCAACTATGCCCGGCAAACTTACCCCACTCGATTCGGAAAGAGAAACGGCCGTATCTGGTGCTGCTAAAACGACAGATGGGGTCAACAGGAACGACAAAGTAATAAAGATGATTTTCCGCATGATAGTCTCCTAACGCACAAATTTTGGCCTGATTATAGAAGATTCCATGGGAAAGGAGTACCAATTCTAAAATTAGTAAATTATTGTAACAATTTTCGTAATATTGGCTGATTATAACTATGTCAAGGTTTGATAACCTTTATGGGTGACGCGAAACGATCATCATAACAACATCACAGTCACATTGCAGTTAACACCACAGCCACATTATAGAAACATCATAACAAACATCATAGCCGCATTGTAGCGAACATTGTAGACGCACCGTAACACACAAAGAAGCCACATCGCAGCGAACATCGTCGTCTCATCATAGCAATCATTGTAACAGCATTGTCGTTAACATCAGAGCCGCATCACAGCGAACATCGCAGCCGCATTACAGAAACATCATAGAAGCATCGCAGCCTCGTTTAGCGTTATCCCAACTTATGAAGGGCTTAGACCATTCCCTTTCACAATCGGTCTAAGTCCTTTTTATTTTCCTACTTATCAGTTGCCAAACTATCTAAAAGTGCCGTCAAGCCCAAAAAATAGCTACGCCAACCAAAGCCACTAATTTGCCCAACACACACAGCCGCTAAAACAGATTTGTGCCGAAATTCTTCGCGGGCATGAATATTGGAAAGATGCACTTCAACCGTTGGTAATTGAACGCCAGCAATAGCGTCACGAAGTGCATAACTATAATGCGTAAATGCCCCAGGGTTAATCAAAATACCATCTGCCCAACTGCGGGCCTCATGAATGGCATCAATCAAAGCCCCTTCATGATTTGATTGCAAGAATTGGAGCTTTGCCTTATGTGCACCTGCATGGTCGGTTAACAAATTATTGATATCGTCAAGGGTGTGATGGCCGTACACGTCTGGCTCTCGTGTACCCAAGAGATTTAAGTTCGGACCATGAAGGACAAGAATGTTACGCACTTCTACATCTCCGTCTATCTACAACATCTATCTGGATACGCTGGACACCCAGATAATCATTTATGCATCATAATCGGTTTAATGAGCCGATGTCAACCTACAATCCATACAAAATAACTATCAATACCTGATAAATCTAACAATTTTTAGCAATTTCTAATTGAGGATAACCGCCTATTTTTATTCTGGTGCGTCTATAAATTCCGGGGGAATCACGTCGGCCAGCCAAACGAGATCATGCCCTTCGTAAAAGGAAATCCCGGCATGGTATGCTTCTTTCGCCCGCACTTGGAGAATGATTGGTTGCGCCGCTTTACGACTGCCCACCTGCACGGCCGTTTCTACATCCACCGACAAATGCACATACTGCCGCCGCATCGGTTTCAGTCCCTCTTGCAAAATAATTACGGCCGTTTCTGGTGACGTGCCATGATACAAGATTGTGGGTGGCTCGGCAGGGGTTTTGCGAATTTTGGAGGTGGTGGAATGACCATATAAGGCACGAATACGGCCGTTTTCCATTTCATACCGCTGCTTGCCCGGTAAAGCCAACACCGCTTGCAGATCATCAATCGTCACTTGCCGCCAACGCTTTCTTTGACGCAAGCCAGCCAATAAATCATCAACCGCAACCCACCCATCTTCATCCAATTCCAACTCATAAACGTAAGGTTGATGGCGCAGCGCGTGGGCAATTGTTTTGCTTAATTGTTTTGTTTGATAGCTCATAAATCTTTCGTCTCAAACTTGCCTATAAATTCTTCCAACTAATTTTACCTTGTTCATTGACCTATCAAGCCAGACATAGAACTCATGCTTGATATGATCAGGTAATGATTTGTAAATCATTATCATTTTCTATTTTCGCCATACTTGATATTGTAAGGGATCAATATTGAATAGCTCTTTAACTTCTTGACTTGAAAATATGGAAAGTTTCTGAGATTTCAAAACATCTGTAACTAAACATAACACAAAATTGGGATCAGTCTTTAGCTGCTTAAATTCGTTTCGAGTGAGTATAAACTGCTCCAGATTTGAAGATGTTCCTTTCACTTCAGCATGAAGTTCTTGCTGGTCTTTAGAACACAGTAAATCATAACCAACATTTTCTCTCTCTACTGAGACAACTTTCCAGCCATTCTGTTTAAAATGATTTGTTACAACCGAAACAGCCTCAATTTCTATTGTTTTTCTCAGTTCAGCACTCGCATATGTTACAGGAGGACGTTCTCTGACAAATGTTGTTCTGGAAGGAATGATTTTATTTACCTCGTCAGTATCTATACTCCAACCTTTTGTAGCGAACCTTTTTATCTCAACTCCGACG
>JBNKHS010000203.1:0-7789 GCA_050290485.1 Promineifilaceae bacterium (SeqCode)
CGTTTCGGGGTCAGCAAGGCGCATCTTCATCACCGGAATCAGACTGTGCCCACCGGCCAAGAATTTACCGCCATGTTCGCCCATTAAGGCAACCGCTTCGTCAACAGATCCTGCGCGATGATAATCAAATTTTGGTGGATACATTAGTTACCTCCTCCGTTGCTTGCTGCGGCGATGGCAGCGTGAATCTTTTCAGCTGTTAATGGCATGTCGATATGCTTAATGCCCAGTGGAGCCAGCGCATCCATAACTGCATTAGCAACAGTTACTGTTGCCGTAATCGTACCCATCTCGCCAACCCCTTTAACGCCTAGCGGGTTGGAATCTGAGGGGGTTACCGTATTGCCCATTTGGATGTCGGGGAATCCATCGGCGCGGGGCATGGCGTAATCCAGCAAGGTGCCACTGAGCAATTGGCCATTATCATCATAATGTGCATTTTCCCAGAGCGCTTGCCCAACGCCTTGGGCAACACCACCTACAATTTGTCCCGCCACAACAAGTGGATTGATGATTGGCCCGACGTCATCAACGGCTGTATATTTTTGCAAGGATACTTCGCCTGTATCTGGATCGATTTCAACTTGTGCGATGTGTGCACTGTTGGGGAATGTAAAATTGGGGGGATCGAAGAAAGAGGTTTCATCCAAACCGGGTTCCATGCCTTCAGGTAAGTTATTAGCAAGGGTTGTCGCAAACGCAATTTCACCAAAGGTCATTGCTTTATCAGGCGAGCCTGCCACATGAACATTGCCTGTTTCTCGGTCGTAAACCATATCTTCAACGTCAGCTTCTAACTGATGCGCTGCCAGCCGAACCATTTTGTCACGAATCTTCTCAGCACTCATCACGAGCGCGCCACCGCCAACGGCTGTACTACGACTGCCGTAAGTGCCGACACCATAAGGTACCCGTTCTGTATCACCATGAACAATCTCAATATCTTCTGGTGGAATGCCGAGTTGGTCAGCGACAATTTGCGCATAAGTCGTTTCGTGCCCCTGGCCATGACTGTGTGAACCTGTCAGAACCGTAACTTTACCTGTGGGGTGAACACGAATGACACCACTTTCGAAGAGCCCGATGGCCGCACCCAAAGAGACGACAATAGAAGATGGTCCAGCCCCACTGGCTTCTACACAGCCACTGACGCCAATGCCTACTAAACGGCCGTTATTACGAGCTTCTTCCTGTTCCTGACGCAATGCCTGATAATTAGAAACTTCTTCAGCTTTATCAAAGAGACCGTCATAATTACCACTGTCATAGACCATCGCAACTGGGGTTTGATAAGGGAACTCATCTGGTTGAATAAAGTTGCGACGTCGAATTTCGATGGGATCAATGCCTAAATCATGGGACGCAGCATCTATCAGACGTTCCAACACATAGCTCGCTTCTGGGCGGCCAGCACCACGATAAGCGTCAACCGGAACCGTATGGGTAAATGTGCCCCAAGTTTCCCCATAAATTGTAGGTGTCTTATAAAGACCAGCGAGAAGGGTGTGATAAAACGCGGTTGGAATGAGGGGGGCAAAGGTGGAAAGATATGCGCCTATATTTGCCCAAGTTGCAACCCGTACACCAAGAAAAGTTCCATCACTTTTCAATGCCAACTTGGCATTCGTAACATGATCCCGCCCGTGGGCATCAGTCACAAAAGACTCACTACGAGTGGCTACCCATTTAACGGGTCTTCCCAAATCACGGGAAGCAAATGGCGTAATAATCTCTTCAGGATAATGAAAGATTTTACTTCCAAAACCACCACCCACATCAGGGGAGATTACACGCAGCTTGTTTTCTGGAATAAACATCGTGAAAGCACTCAACAAAAGGCGAATGGTATGTGGGTTCTGACTGGTTGTCCACAAGGTAAGACTTTCTTCAAATTTATTCCACTGGGCAACAGCAGCTCTTGGCTCCATTGCATTAGGAATTAAGCGGTTATTGATTAAGTCGATTTCGATAACATGGTCAGCGTCAGCAAAGGCTTGATCATTGACAGCTTTGTCACCGATAGGCCAATAAAAACTGACATTCCCAGGCACATCATCATGTACCAAAGGTGCATCAGCTGCAGTTGCCTTACGTGCATCTACAACTGCGGGCAAGATATCGTAGTCAACTTCAATCAAGTCGAGGGCATCGTGGGCGATGTACTCACTTTCGGCAACCACGGCGGCTATGCCATCTCCGACGTGTCGCACTTTATCTACTGCCAGCGCATGATGTGCGGGGGCTTTTGTGTCTGGTACTAAAAAGCCGCAAGGAATTGTGCCAATACCGCCATCGACAAGATCTTGCCCTGTATAGACAGCGATGACACCATCTAGTGCGAGTGCGGCATCTGCATTGATGCCTTTTATTTTTGCGTGGGCATGGGGGCTGCGTTTGATGGCCAGATGAGCCATTCTAGGGAGAGAGAGGTTGGCTACATATTTGCCTTGACCTTGAATAAATCGGGGGTCTTCCACCCGTTTCATGGCTTTGCCAATGTATTTATTCATTAGTCACCACCTCCTGCCTTAGCACCAGCTTTTACTGCTTTAACAATATTCTGATATCCAGTGCAGCGACAAATATTGCCTTCTAGGCCATGACGAATTTCTTCATCGGTAATGTTTTTATTGTGTTCTACGAGTTTGGCTGCGGCCATAATCATGCCGGGGGTGCAATAGCCACATTGCAAGCCATGATTATCCCAGAACGCTTGCTGCATGGGGTGCAGTTCGCCATTTTGGGCAAGACCTTCGATGGTGGTGATTTCTGCGCCATCAGCCTGTACGGCTAATACAGTACAAGATTTGACGGATGCACCGTTCATATGGATAGTGCAAGCGCCACATTGACTTGTATCGCATCCGATGTTGGTTCCCGTAAGATCCAACTCGTCGCGCAAAAAGTGAACAAGAAGCATACGCGGCTCCACATCTCGTTCGTATGTTTTCCCGTTTACAGTAATTTTGACATTCATAGTAGTCGTCTCCTTCTAGTGTAGACTAAATGTACTTAACGAGAATTGTTAATGAGGGAATGGGTTGTTTGTGGTTTTGGGTTTCGTCGACACCTCCTGTTTTGAGTGGTCAGTGCTCAGTAATCAGTTTTCAGAAATATATCAACTGAAAACTGATTACTGGTTTCTGATTACTGTTATTTATCTAGTTTGCGCACAACTTTATTGGCTACTTTGTTGGCGAACCAATTGGTAAGTACGGTGATAACGAGGAATGCTCCGCCGAGGATGATCAGTTTATTGATCAGTTCATCACGCTTTTCTTCGGCGAGCATGTCGTCCATCATGTTTTTGGCAACGCCAGTGGCGAACTCGATTTGGGTTGGTGGTGGTGGGGGAATAAATTCGGCCGTTTCGACGTCGCCCGTTTCGGTAGCTGGTGTCATGCGGGCTTGTACTTGGGAGTCGAGTCCTTCTAAACCTTGACGGACAATTGCTTTGGCGGAGGTGTCTAGCAGCCGTTGGCCAACACTGGCAAGACGACCGCCCACTTGGGCATCTCCCTCGTATTGCAAGATGGTTTGTCCATTTTCTTCAACGAGGTTGAGGCCACCTTTGCCTTTAACAAAACCAGGTGCACCTTTGCCATCAACGCTAATATTGTAGCTTTGTGGCTCGTTAACGTCGGAAATTTTGATTTTGCCATTGAATTTGCCTTGTACTGGCCCTACTTTTATTTTCAGAATTCCTTCAAATTCATTTTCTCCAACTTGTTCCAGTTTTTCACAACCGGGCATAACGCTGGCAAGCACTTCGGGGTCTTGAAGTAGTGGCCAAACAATGTCTCGTGGAGCGTTGAAGGGGTAAGATCCTTCGAGTTTCATATCGTTCTCCTTGATGTTGTGTTTTTAGTCTGAAGTGTGACTAATGTTTGAAGATTTACGCAACTCACAGAAATTAATTTAAGTTTAAGCTTGGTGAAAATTTGTGATTGCAATTGATAATTGCTAAGTGACAAAAAACTTTTGCTTTTTTACTAAATTATGACAGGCTTTGTTGATTGTCGGTATGAGGAAAACCAAGATATTATTTTAAGCCTATTCTTGTTTTACACAAACTATTGCAAAGTGTCAAACTAGTGGGATGCTTTACTAATTTAGCTTATAGTTGTTAGCTTTCAGCTATTTGTTGTTGTAATCGTTTGAAGAATGTATTAGCAATGGTAGGGGCGAGGGTACGCGCCATTTGATCGATCATCTGATTTGGTGGGTCGACAACGGCCGTAAATTGGATGGTGGTTGTGGTTGCTGTGGTTGCTGTTAGGTTAAGTTCGCCAGTTGTCTCAGTTACGGCCGTTCCCACTAAAATATCGCCGCTTAGTAACATAAATGTCGGTTCTGTGAGTTGCTTCCACTCTAGGGAAATCGGCACCTTCAATCGTGGTGTATCATCCTCTCCCCAAATGATAAATAGTTGAAATCGTTTTTCAGGTTCAATAATTTCCCAGCTGGACAGCCCTGGCATGCATTTGCTAATCTTTTGCGGATTGATGAGGATGGCCCAAACATCTTCAATTGAGGCTTGGATAATAGATTCACCAGATATATTCACAGTATGAAAATTAACTTTGGATTTGGTATTGATTTTGGTTGAGCCATTCCGTGTAATTTTCGATGGCATTTTTGATGAAGCCATCAGCAATGTCTCGGTTGCGACTTTCAGCGATACCCTTGGCGATACGATTAACCACCCGCTTAGGCATGAGACGCATCCCTGTAGGACGAAGCAGTTTTGCTTGTAAGCGATTGGTAAATTCAATGCGTGTTTGGTCGCCGAGATCGAATAATTTTACTTGGATGGAAAAAGTGCCAAACCCTGTTGTCGTACGATTTGTTGCTTCTGGCTCAATGGGAACTGCGGCAGGGATTTTGACAGAATAGACATCTAAAACATGATCGTTCCAATTACGATCAATTTGTAGATCAGAGTAGATGCGAATTTTATAGGTTCCTAACTCTTCTGATTCGTACAGTGTGCGAATTTGATCTTGGGAATAAGCGTGAACTAAGCTGATATTGGGGGTGAACTCGATCACTCGCGTAATATCATCAAAGAATGTTAAAGCGGGAGCGGGTTCAGAAGGCAGGATAAATGTACGTGTAATTGAGCCGGTAATTTCGATCATGTATTTGGTTCAGTAGACGTGGGATTGGGATTTTGAGGTGGGGAATCACCTTGTGTTTCTTCAGTTTTTAGCGTATCTAAGCGGGCGGATAATACATCGATTTGAGCAGTAAGATCATCGATCTCGCTGCGAGACGGGATACCTCGGTTAGAAAGAACGCGCTCAAGATGTTGTTGACCAGGTAGATTTGTTTTGGCTCGTTGAGAAAGCAATTTATCACGTAACTTAACTGCTTCTTCTTTTGCTAAATCGCCACGTTCTACCAATATTTGTAGCCGTGTTTCAATCTCTTCATCAACGTGTTTTAGGAGTTCAAGCGGGGTGGTTAGGCTGCGGCGCAAACTGTTCATTGTATCACCACCTGCTCGCACCAATCCGGTTAAAACGGATTGAGGTAGGAAGCCACTTGATTTTTTTTCTTGTTCAAAAATGATTTGGGTGAGTGTAACGGCCGTTAAATCTTCATTGGTGGTGTGATCAATGACTACAACTTCTTCCCCGTGACGAATCAATTCAGCAATGCCATCAAGGGTGATATATTTTTTTGCTTCCGTGTCGTATAGTTTTCGGTTTGGATATCGTTTAATTACGGGCATACCCCATCCTCTATGATTCAGTGCGTCATAGAGGATTATACCGGATATGCTTAGAAAAATAAAACAGTAATTCTGGGGGATATTTATTCTTTGTCGGAAACGGCCGTATCTTCAGATGGTTCAGCTGTTTCTGCTGCTGCGTTTTGTGCTTCTACAGTGAGCGCTTCAATACGTGCCGAAAGAGTATTGATTTTTTCTGTTAATTCATCAATGTCAGCTTTTGAGGGCATATTAAACAAATTCAGAAAATTGCCTAATCTCCGGTCTAATTCTTGGCTAACACGGGCATTGGTTTCAGCGCGTCGTTCAGCAATTGTTTGTAGCCGTTGTTGGGTATCGCTTTGAGCAGTTTCTCCCTGTTCAATCAGTTTGGTTAACAACTGTCCCGTTTTTTCTTGAGCAAAAGCACCAAAACCGATGGCCGTCACGACCACTTTCCGCGTACCACCAACGACAACATTATTTTCTGTGATCACTGTTGTCTCTTCTTCAATCATAATTTCTTCGGACATAAAAACCTCAATATATCGAAAACGGGTAAGCTAGCTAGCTTACCCGTTTCAATTGTTCGCTATATAACTCTGGGAAAATTCTCGATTTTTAATAAAGCTAACCTCAATTATAGCAAGAAAGAGGTTGAGAAATTAGCCCCAAAGTGAATTATGCTTCTTGTGCTTTTGCCAATTCGTCTAATTGTTTGCTTAAACGTGCAACTTTGTTGTTAAGTTTGTTGATGTCTGAACGGGTAGGAATATTGACATAGTGCAATAACCCTTCAAATTTTTTGTTTGCATCTTTTTCTAACTTTTTAGTACGTTTTTGCAAATCTTTTTGACGGCTTGAAACCTCTTTAGAGACAGTTTCGCGGGTAGATTTTTCAATTTCTTCCCCTTTATCAACCAATTTCCCAGAAATTTCGCCAATATTATTTAAGGAATTTTGCCCAAAGTCGGTTGCATAAGAAACTGCGCCCCAACTTGCGAGATAAACTTTACGTACGGATGTAACAACAACATTATCTTTGGCTTCTTGTTCTTCAAATTCGATTCTTTCACTCATGGTTTAAACCTCCACCGGTTTTATCACCGGAATAAATTGCTATGTGATTATATTTTATGCGTTATGACGCGGTGCATCATTAACAATATAACACAGTGCGTCATAAGTGTCAACCCCTCAAAAATGATTAGTTAGTAAGCGCTTCTTTATGAACTGATTTTGTGCTTTTTAACAATAACGTGATAATGTATTTATGACGTTTAACTACTCTATTCACTTGAGGAGGCATTATGAGTAACGAAATCCAAGTCCATTGTGCTGCCAAAACAAAAGCAGGCAATCCATGCAAAAATTTTGCAATTCATGATTCACAATATTGTCGTGTTCATCAAAATTATGAGGGGAAAACTGAGCCTTCTTCAGCACCTCCTTCCAATAATGAGCAGTTTGAGGCTGAGCGACAGACATTACTGAAAGATTTGGACGATTTGGTGAAGGATTTACAAACAAAGATTCCCCAAGTTAATGCCGATGCAATGCCTTCTTTATATTCTCCATTGGTATTTTTAACTTATATTCGCAAAAATGTGAGCCGTTTCACGCCAGATATTCAAATCGGTATTCTACAAAGTTTTGATGAGATGACGGTTGAGGATGCGATGGACCCTGAAACATGGAAAGGAATGGCATATATGGCTAGTTATTCAGCCAAGTTCCACGCAAATCAGGTTAAAGATCGCATGAATGAACAATTACCAGAGCCACTACAACCGGACACAATGATCGAATTTGTATCGCAGAATGTCGATCGCTTTACGCCAGATGTTGTTAAAGGGATTATGGAAACGTTTCAGGGAGCGACAAAAGAAGATTTAATGGATTTGGAAACATGGAAGGGGATGTGGTATATGATTAATTATTCCTTTACCTTCCAAATGAATCAGTTGCGGGATAAGGTGCTAGGAGAAGAGGAAACAGACGAAGTGTAATTGGGAACCTACGAGAAATAAAAAGAACGGCCGTTTCACTAAAACGGCCGTTCTTTTTTGTTAA
>JBNKHS010000204.1:0-7777 GCA_050290485.1 Promineifilaceae bacterium (SeqCode)
CGCAGCAGTTTTTAGGCCAATTTGTAAGTGATTGGAATGCTGTTTTGGCATCCTTAACCTTGGCAATGATCCCTGTTTTGATTTTGTATGTTATTTTCTCACGGCAGTTGATTCGTGGCATTACGAGTGGTGCAGTTAAATAAATGTAAGGATTTGGCTGATATGGCAAAAATTTATTATGTTGGGGATTGGGCGGTAAGTGCTGGCCCGATTTTTGCAGAAACGCCATTTAACTATGCTTTTAAGGGCCTTGATATGTATTATTACGGCCGTTTTCTGAAAGAAGCGCTCGAATCTACGGGAGAACACGAAGTGGCTGATGTTGCTACTTGGGACTTTTACAAGTTGGGACCAGGAGAATATGAAGCCATTTTAGACAGCTATGATGTCATTATTTTTAGTGATGTCGAGGCAAAGAATTTCCAGTTAGCGCCTAGTTTTTTTGATAGAAGTAAATTCGGTACGGCCGTTCTTACCTTTCCAGATCGGGTGCGCTTAACTGTGGAAGCGATACACGCCGGGAAACGGGCGATGTTTTTAGGCGGATGGCTTTCGTTCACTGGTGAAATGGGGAAAGGGGGTTGGAACCGGACAAGATTACGAGAAATTCTGCCTGTACAATGCCTTGACTATGAAGACCTTATTGAAAGTACAGAAGGATATCGTGCACGCTTAACAACAAGCAACCAGCACCCTTTTTCAACACTTGGCTTAGATACATTTCCGCCCATTCTTGGCTACAATCAAGTGAAGCCTCGTGCGGAGTGCGATGTGCTTTTATCGGTTACAGAGACAAACGATCCGTTGCTGGCTGTCGGCTCATTCGGGGCAGGTAAGACCTTGGCGTATATGTCTGACCCTGCACCGCATTGGGGATGTAATTTTGTTTATTGGGACGCCTATGCGGATTTTTGGCTAGAATGTTTAGATGTTGTTTTGAATTAGTGAGCGCAAAAGTAGGAAGGAGATCAACGCAATGCGTATTGGTATTGTAGGTACAGGGGTAATGGGGGGAACCCATGCGGCTGCTTGGGCTGCGACGGATGCTCAAATTGTTGGCTTTGTTTCCAAGGATTCCGACGCTTCTATAGAACTCGCTAATTTATATGGGGCAAGCGTGTATGCGGATCTGGATACGTTGATTGCAGATGTTGACGTCGTTGATATTTGTACACCTACCCATTTGCATCGCGATATGGTTTTGGCTGCAGCAGCGGCAGGAAAGGATGTGGTTTGTGAAAAACCATTGGCGCGGACTGTGGCGCAGGGTCAAGAGATGATTGCTGCTTGTGCGGCGGCCGGTGTGCGTTTGTATGTTGCCCATGTGGTTCGGTTTTTCCCTGAATATGCCCAAGCTAAAGCACAAGTAGATGCTGGTGTTGTGGGCAAACCTGCTGTATTGCGTTGTACGCGAGGCTCTTTTCAACCTAAGAAAGCTGTCGATAATTGGTTTGTTGATTTTGAAAAGTCTGGCGGGATGATGCTGGATTTGATGATCCATGATCTAGATTATGCACGTTGGGTAGCAGGTGATGTGCAAACTGTTTTTGCCAAAAAATTGAGCAGCACACATTCTGAGGCTAGGGTGGATCATGGTTTAGTTATTCTCACCCACAAGAGCGGGGCGATCTCTCATGTGGAAGGCTCTTGGGCTTATCCGCCACCGATGTTCCGCACAAAGTTTGAAATTGCTGGATCAAATGGGTTGATTCAACAGGATAGTGGGAAAACGGCCGCAATTGGGCTGCATCATTACCAACGAGCAAATGAAGATGTGCCAGATGTGCCCTTGCCGAGTAGTCCATTGAGTGAAGATCCATATACGACGCAGATTAAAGCGTTTTATAAAAGTATGATCGAAGATACGGCCGTTCCCGTAACAGGTGCAGACGGATTAGCTGCTTTGCAAATTGCCCTTGCTGCCATTGAATCTGCAGAAACGGGACTCCCTGTTCATTTAGAACCATTACCAGAGGTGGCATCATGAAGATCGGAATAATGAGTTTTGCCCACCTCCATGCAGAAGCATATATTCAAAATTTACGAGCGAATTCGGATGTTGAGTTAATTGGTATTGCCGATGAGGATACCAAACGGGGCCAACATTTTGCTGAATTATTTGATACCCATTTATTTGCCAATTATGAAGCGCTGTTAAGTGCCAAACCGGATGGCGTGATCATCTGTTCTGAGAATGCGAACCATCGTCCTTTGGTTGAGATGGCGGCGAAAGCGGGAGTGCACATCCTATGCGAGAAACCGCTGGCGACAACGATGGAAGATGCGCAAGCGATTGTCGATGTTTGCCGTGAGGCAGGTGTTATCTTGATGACGGCGTTTCCTATGCGTTTTAGTGCCCCTTTGTTGGAGCTGAAAACACAATTAGATGCAGCGGCTTTGGGGAAACTGTACTGTTTTAACACAACCAATCAAGGACGCATGCCCATTCATGAAAGAGCCTGGTTTGTTGATAAAACGTTGGCAGGTGGAGGCGCGGTAATGGATCATACGGTTCATTTGGCCGATATTTTGCGCTGGGTTTTAAAGAGTGAAGTGGTTGAAGTTTATGCCCAAGCCAACCATATTCTCCATGCGGATAAGGTCGATGTGGAAACGGGGGGGCTGGTGATGTTGACCTTTGCCAACGGGACGTTTGCCACGATTGATTGCAGTTGGAGCAAGCCGTTAAATTACCCCACTTGGGGCGGGTTGACGATGGAGATCATCAGTGAGCGAGGCTTGACGGTTGTGGATGGGTTCAGCCAAAATTTGAATCTGTTTACACAAACACCAGCCGCGAATTCCTGGATGTATTGGGGCTCAGATGCGAATCAAGGAATGGTTGATGAGTTTGTGCAGGCGATTGCGGAGGGTCGGGAAACGGCCGTAACTGGAGAAGATGGCTACAAAGCCGTTGAGATCGTTGCGGCCGCCTATCAATCGATTGAGACAGGAAATCCGGTGAAACTTTAAGCCCATGCACCAATTCGATATTTTATTTATGAATGGGCACTAAGTTTCCTTTTGGGTTATCGGTAACTTAACAACAAATGTGGCCCCTTGCCCTAACTGACTTGTTGCAGAAATAGAACCCTGATGGCGCTCTACAATTCGGCGACAAATGGCAAGGCCAATTCCTGTGCCGGGGTATTCCTTGCGGGTGTGTAGTCGTTCAAATACTGTAAAAATACGATCAATATATTTTTCTTCAAACCCAATTCCATTGTCGATTATGGATATTTCGCAATGATTTTTTTGGATACAATGGGTGATGTGTATGCTTAAAGGCACATCGGGATGACTAAATTTAAGCGCATTGCTTAGCAAATTTTGAAAGAGCTGGCGAATTTGTATGGCATCCGCTTCTATTTCTGGCAATGTGTCGCAAACAATATCAGCTTCTTTTTCTGTAATGGCAACTTCCAAATTTTGTAAAATATATTCCATTACCTGATTTAAGTTTACTTTGTGAAAAGGCTGGGTGTGTGTATGCACTCTAGAAAAGGCAAGCAGATCGACAATAAGTACTTGCATGCGTGAAGCTGCATTTTGCATGCGATGAATATAATTAATGCCTCGTTCATCTAAAAGATGGCTGTATTTTAATTGCAGTCGATCCCCAAAAGCTTGAATCTTGCGCAGCGGTTCTTGCAGATCGTGCGAAGCGACATAAGCAAACTCTTGTAAATCTTGGTTACTCCGTTCTAATTCGGCCGCATAAGATTCTAATTGGATTTCCGCATTTCGTCGTTCAGTAATGTCTTGGACGATGCCAAAGATCGAAAGTGGTGTTCCCTCTTCGCTGAACGTGGTTTCGCCCCATAAAAAGAGATGTTTTAGTTCTTTGGTAGATTGATCATAGATGCGGAATTCCATGTGATGTGTCTTGTCTACCATCATTTTGGCGAAGTTTTCATCGGATATAAGGTAGAGATCATCAGGATGCAAAAAGTCGCCAAATGTATTAACTTCTGGTTTAAAGGTTGCTTGATCTAGGCCAAAGATACGATACATTTCATCTGACCACGAGACAGCGCTGGTGGATAAGTCCCAGTTGAAATAGGCAACCTTCGCGATTTTTTGGGCATAAGCTAAATTATATTCGCTTGTGCGTAATGCTTCTTCGGCGACTTTGCGGTCAGTAATATCACGAGATACCCCTAAAATGCCTGTAATGTTGCCCGACTCATCCCGAATTGGTGTTTTGATTGTGTCGAAAATACGAATCTCTCCATTAACATTGGCTGGATCTGATGAGTTACGAATGGTCTTTCCAGCGAGCACTTCACGGTCATCTACTTCAAAGCCACGAATCCCTTTTTCTGGATTGCCTTTAACCAATTCTGGATGCCACCCATTTTCAATATCTGTTTTGCCGTATAAGGCTTCTGGTGGTTTTCCTGCGGCTAGAGCAAAGACATCATTGCATAAGATGGTGCGTAAATTGGTGTCTTTTACAAAGATGAAATCTTGTGATGCATTTATGACATTTTTTAAGAGGGTGACCGTATGTTTTAAGGCTTCTTCTGCTTCTTTTTGTTTTGTGATGTTACGATTGACAGAAACTGCACCAATATTTTCTCCTGCTGTTGTTTTGATGGTAGAAAGAGATCCCCAAATATGAATTGGTGTTTTGTCTTTGTGATGGTGAATGACTTCCCCTTCCCACTTTTCATTTTCCATAAAGGTACGAAGCATATCATCTCTGGAACCGGTTGGGTAAATGGGGTTGATAATATTTACCAATGGTTTTCCTAAAACTTCTTCTACTTTGAACCCATATAATGCTTCTGCCTCTCTGTTCCAGCTTGTGACATGCCATTGTATATCTGTGGAGATGATGGCATCAGATACATTTTTAAGCAGAGTGGCTTGGAATCGGGTTTGCTCCTCGATTTGTTTACGTTTATGGATTTGTTGTTGTAAATGGACGTTTGTCTCTTGTAATTCGGCCGTTCTTTCGTAGACTAATTTGTCTAACTGTATTTGTTGTTGTCGTAACTCTTCTTCGATTTGATTCTTTTTTTGCAAAAGAAGCGCCCCGTTTAAAGCAGTGCTTATTTGTCCTCGTAATGTTTCAAAAATGTAATTTTGATCATCGTCTTGGCGAAGCAGAATATACCCAATCTGATTACTTTGGAAAAACAGCGCTTCGACACGCATAATTTGTTGTTTATCGGTGGGGATGATGCTGTTGGGGAGTAAATGCTCGGTGAGGAAGTGTATGCCGTTGTTGGGGAGAGGAATACGGCCGTTTTCCTTTTCATATGCTAAATGTAACCGAGACCAAGTGGGATGTGCTTGCGGATAACGATAAGGTTGTGCATCCTCATACAACACCAAATAGCAACTTGAGATTGCTAATAAAGACAAGTTTTCAGCCAGTACATCGATAATTTTGTCAACTTCCAAAGTGGAACTCAGTGATTGAGCCACCGTATGAAGTAATGAATTTTTGTGTTCAATTTGTAAACGTTGTTGTTGTTGGTATGACAACGCCTCTCTCATGATAAAAGTCTGTGCTTGGTGCAAAAGCATACGAGCTTGAGCAAGATGTTTATTGTTTGCAAACAATTCAGATAAATGGGGTTGCAGCGTAAAAACCACATTTTGTAGCGGTGAAATATCTTCATTGTCTTCGATCATCAAACGAATAAGCTGATCCAATGTTGATAAGAATTGATGTGTTGTTTCCGCTTTGCTATCGCTTACAAAGCTGTCTAATAATTGCGTGGCCCAACTGTTGATTGAAGCGCTGATTGCTTGGTTTTGGGCAGGAATGGTTGTTGCTAAAGCTTGCAAAATATAATCTTCTGAGGCGTCAATCTGGTTTGATGAGTTGTCGACAACATTATGAATGATCTCCTCTCTGATGCACCCACAGGAGCGCCGAATGACTACGCTTGTGGGCAGCACTGTAAGCTCGCTATTGGGTTTGTCGGCTAGCTGGTTTAAGAGGATTTGCACGGCTTGCTGCCCAAGTTCAAATAGTGGTTGGTGCACAGTGGTTAGCGGAGGAAGCGAAAATTGTGATTGGGTAATGTCGTCGATACCAATCACGGCAACATCGTAAGGCACCACTTGCCCTGCCATTTGTAATGCTTCGATCGCCCCCAGAGCCATATTGTCATTAATAGCCAGTATGGCATCAAAATCCACTTTTCTTTCTTCGAGCAATGTGTGGACAGCATTTGCGCCAGAGGCTACAGAATAATCTCCTTGAGTAATCAAGTTAGGATCGATAGGGAGTTCATAAGCGCCTAAAATCTCTTTGTAAATTTGGTAGCGTTCAGTTGCTTCCTTGTTACCATCGGGCCCTCTGATAATGGCAATTTTCTGATAATGGTGTGCTTCAATGAGATGGACAAGTGCATCTTGTAAACCTGTCTTGTTGTCTACGATAAGACTGGGTATACCCGCAATTGCAGCGCCGATACTCACGGTAGGCACATTGCTTTTTTTGTGATGTAACATTGCTAATGCTTGGGGAGATTGTATGTCACCGACTGTGTCAATGATTAACAGGCCATCAACGTTGGCTGGCGATGCCAGCGCATATAAAATGTTGCGTTGTTTGTTAAATGCGGGATCGCTGGAGGTGCTTAATGATCCTCCGGTAAAGTTTAGTAAGTTGAGATCAGCCTCGAAAACGGCCGTTTTAATGCCCGTTAGTATCGCTTCGATATACCCCTGTTCAGCCCTGCTGCTATAGCGATTGAATACGCCAATGGTTTGCCGTTTTAATTTTAGGTGCGCTGTTTTTGCGTTACTTTGCGCTAGCGATCTGTTTTTCAACGATGTGCCTCCATATGAATGACTACAGTTTGGTATGGAACCAACTCTACTTACAGGTTACGCCGCTAATGTGATGTCGCTTTAATGAACTGCTTCGTGTTTGATTTTGACTGGAATTTGTCTGACGAAACAACAGAAAAACAAATTGGCGTTGAAACAGAAATGTTTGTTAGGTTGAAGTTATTTCCCATTTCATGAAACGTGTGATTATTCACTTATTCGGTAAGTTTAGCATTGTTTAACTGAAATTTTGTCTAATGTCTCTACAAATAAGGAATATTTCTCATAAATGAAGTGATGCCGCCTTGTAAAAAATTTTACGTCAAAACAAAAAAATTTTTACTCAAATTTGAAAGAAATTTTATCGCTGGAATGGTTTGGCTCCAGTATCATAATTGCTATACACGATAAGTTAGCGATTTTCTTTACACTCATTATTGAACACGAGTTTGGACAAAGAATAAGGACAACCGATATGTATTTGCATGTGCATGTTCATTGATCTTCGGCTAAGTAGTGAACGAAGTGCTATTTAATTTGGAAATAAGCTGGATCGTTTTCGTTCTTCTTAAAGTAAATTGACCGCTCGCTGCGATTTACTTAAATCTCAAAAGGAGTATCTCATGGGTCATTATTCATATGATGTGGTGATTGTTGGGGCAAGTATTGCGGGCTGTACAGCGGCAACATTATTAGGTCGTGCAGGGTTGCACGTGGCTTTAATTGAAAAGCAAAAGAGCAAAGATGCATACAAAAAACTTTGTACCCATTTCATTCAGGCAAGTGCCGTGCCCACAATGGATCGCTTAGGCATTAGTGAACGAATTGAAGCTGCTGGTGGGTTGCGCACGGGCTCTGCCATTTGGATACCATATGGCAATCATTGGCTTAAACCATATACTGAAGACGGCCGTTATCCCCATTATGGATATAACATTCGACGTGAAAAATTAGACGTTATTGTGCGGGAAGCGGCAATGAT
>JBNKHS010000205.1:0-7762 GCA_050290485.1 Promineifilaceae bacterium (SeqCode)
GAAATGGTGGATAAGCCAGGTACGGCCGTTTCGCGCGAGGCAACCATTGAGTTGAAAACCGCGATGCCTTACGTAGGTCGCGGCGGCTTTAAACTAGCTGGTGCTTTAGATGCTTTTGGCATTGATGTAAACGACCGTATTGCCGCCGATGTGGGTGCCTGCACAGGCGGCTTTACCGACGTTCTTTTGCAAAGAGGCGCAGAAAAAGTATTTGCGATTGATGTGGGATACGGCCAACTTGATTGGAACATACGTCAAGATGAGCGTGTTGTTGTTCTGGAACGCACCAATGCACGTTACCTCGAAGCTTTGGATGAACCAGTTAACTTTGTTTGTATTGACGTTTCTTTTATTTCCTTGCGTCTCATCCTCCCCGCTGTACAAAAATGGTTGCAACCCCAAGCCGATATTGTTGCCTTAATCAAACCGCAATTTGAAGCGGGACCAAAACAAGTAGGCAAAGGGGGAATTGTGAAGGATACGGCCGTACATAAACAAGTCATCACTGACATTGTGCAGTGGTCCATTGAACACCAACTGGTTCCCAAAAACATCATTCAATCGCCAATAAAAGGGGGCGATGGTAATATTGAGTTTCTTATTTGGTTATCCACAGGTGACGGGGGAGAAGGGCTAACCAAGGAAGACTTAGATAAGCTAATGGAAGAATTGTTGACATAAAAGAGATGCCCCTCTAATTCTTGCACCATAATCGCTCAACTTCGTATTTGTTGTTCCTGCAATAAAAAATATTCCACATAGTTTGAATCTGAATTGGTCACGATTGAAACGAACAGATTGAACACCATTTGTCTTCATGAAATATTCTCGCGGCAGTCATCATTTTGATAATGGTTAATCCCTAAATTCAGGTCAGGAGTAGGGGAAAAACATCCCTAAAAGCGATCAAAACATCATGCAAAATGCAATAAATTTTTCACCAAAAATCAATTAAAAACAATTGTGCAAAATTACGCAATCTGCTCTTGACATCCTTCTAACATTTGCTACAATTCCCGTCGTTATGATCCTCAGTAGCTCAACGGCAGAGCACGCGGCTGTTAACCGCGGGGTTGTTGGTTCGAATCCAACCTGAGGAGCCACTGAAGCGACAGGCACTTGTGCCTGTCGCTTTTTATTTTCCAATATATTTAAAAATTCAGTATTCAGAACTCAGTATTCTGTGAAAACGCAAAAGTTTTTTAAAATAACACAAGGCGATTTCTACGTTTTCACTTAAGTAATTCACAATTTTGCTAGATTTAATTTAAAATAGTTGTTGTGAATTACATCAATCAAGAATTGAAATGTGACCCCATAATGCTGAAACCTGAAGCATTGAGTTCAGGAGTAATGATGAGTAAAAAACCTGTAGCCCTTTTTATTTTAGATGGTTGGGGTATTCGTGAGATGGAACATGGCAATGCTGTGGTACAGGCGAATACACCAAATTATGATCGTTGGTTGCGCACGCGTGAACGTGCTGTTTTAGATGCGTCTGGTGAGGCGGTGGGATTGCCCGATGGACAAATGGGGAATTCAGAGGTAGGGCATCTTAATTTGGGTGCTGGGCGTGTTGTTTACCAGGATTTGACGCGTATTAATTTAGCCATTCGTGATGGCTCCTTTTTTGAAATTTCCAAACTAAAGCAAGCGATTGAGCAAGTGAAGGCAAAAGGAAGTAAATTGCATTTGATCGGTTTGCTTGGCGAAGGTGGTGTGCATAGTTTTAGCGGACATATGTATGCGCTGCTAGAAATGGCAAAACGGGAAGGTGTGGAACCAATTTTGCATCTTATCACCGATGGGCGCGATACACCACCTCACAGCGCTGCTGGATTTGTAGCTAATTTGGAAGCGTATTTGGCTGACAATCCAGGGACGATTGCTTCGGTTTGTGGGCGTTATTACACCATGGATCGGGATAAACGTTGGCCACGGATTCAGAAAGGGTATGACGCGATTGTGTTACATCATGGGGAAGAAGGCAAAACGGCCGTATCTGCCAGTGAAGCATTAAAAGCGGCCTATGACGACGGGACAACAGATGAGTTCATTCTGCCAGTAGCTATCGAAACAGAGCAAGATGTTACTGTCAACTCAGGTGATTGCTTGCTCTTCTACAATTTCCGTGCCGACCGTATGCGCCAAATTGTGACCCCGTTCCTCTTCCCAGAGTTTGATGGCTTTGCGCGGGACTTTGTTGAAGATTTGCATGTGGTTACCATGACGCATTATGAAGACAGCTTTGACGTCGATGTCTTGTTCCCTGACCAGGAGATTGTGAATACATTGGCGGAGGTGCTCAGCAAAAACGGCCGTAAACAGTTCCATTCAGCTGAGACGGAAAAATATGCTCATGTGACTTACTTTTTCAATGGCGGCATCGAAAAACAGTATGCTGGCGAAGAACGTCATTTAGAACCCTCGCCAAAGGTAGCCACCTATGATCTACAACCAGAGATGAGTGCTTATAAATTAGCCGATGCTGTGCTCAAGCGCATTGAAGAGCATGACGACGATTTTATTTTGGTCAACTTTGCCAATCCTGATATGGTCGGGCACACAGGTGTGCTCGAAGCAGCGATTAAGGCGGTAGAAACTGTGGATGAATGTGCGAGCCGCTTAGTGGACGCGATTGTTGGGCGGGGTGGTGTGGCTTTAGTCACTGCCGATCATGGTAACTGTGAAATCATGGTCGATGAGAAGACCAAATCGGCACACACGTACCACACAACACAACCTGTTTCCTTCTTTGCGATTAGTGATGAATATATTCGCCTAATTCCTCGCGGCAAGTTAGCCGATGTGGCCCCTACTGTGCTTGATCTTTTGGGTATTGACCAACCTGAAGAGATGACGGGACGCAGTTTGATTGATTAGTTGCTGAATAAACACGGCCGTTTCTCAATTAGAAACGGCCGTTTCCTCCATTTGCTGTTACTTATACTTCTTTACGGATATACTCCACCTAGAACTTCCCCGATTTAATTTTACTGAAAACTCTTAATAGCTTACATGGAGAAAATAAAATGTTTTTACAAATACGGCTACGGCATCGCTGCCGAAGCATGGCGTCTGTCTTGTCTATATTCTTAATAACAATAACGGCCGTTTTCACCCTAATAACCGTTCCCCATACCCAAGCAGGTGGCAGCTGTGGTGATGGCCCCTGGGTTGCCAATAACGAGTTCGACCTAAATTACGCTATCACCTGCGCCAACAGTCGAACAACTCCCCGACACTACTACATAAGCCTAGGGCAAGACATTAACCTCACCGCCAGTAGCACTACATTTAGCAATGGGGATTCCGAAGTCATCATTCATGTAGAGGGCAATAATCATACCGTCAATGGGCAAAATATTGCGGGGTTACGGCCGTTTACTATTGCCGCCAATACAAGCATCATATTCGATGGTATCACCATTATTGGCGGTAATGTCCAAAATAGCGATGGTGGCGCAATTGCAAACGCCGGCACTCTTGCCATCTGGTACAGTACCATCTTGAGCAATTCGACCAATAGCAACGGTGGTGGCATTTATAATAATGGACAACTGACCATCGGAAACAGCACCATTTCCAGTAATCCGACCAATGGCAACGGTGGTGGTATTTATAATGATGGGCAACTGACCATCGAAAGTAGCACCATTTCCAGTAATCCGACCAGTGGCAACGGTGGTGGCATTTATAATAATGACTACTTGTTCATCCAATATAGCACCATTGCCAGCAATTCGACCAGTGGCAATGGTGGTGGTATTTATAATAACGACCACTTGGTCATCCAAAATAGCACCACATCAGGAAACTCAGCTGTTGGTAACGGTGGCGGTATAGCACATTACGGCACAAGCGCCACGATGAAGCACGTCACTATCGCCAACAATTCCGCCACCCTCAATGGTGACGCGGTTTTCGCCGCCGCTGGCAAAGTAATCGACACTGTCCATAGTATTATTGCGAGCAACAACAAGGGTGATAATTGTTCAGCGACGATAAACTCCTTTGGCTCCAATATCAGTAGTGACAATAGTTGCAACTTAAATACCCCAGGAGATATGAACAATGTGGATCCGTTGCTCCGCCCTCTAGCTGACAATTACGGCCCCACATGGACGCATGCCCTTATGCCCGCCAGCCCAGCCATTGACGCAGCGGATTTCGTGGGATCTCTAAGCTATGACCAACGTGGTATTAGACGCCCTCAAGGCGCTACTTACGACATAGGTTCATTTGAAGTAGATTGTGCTCCTTATCAAACGACCCTCGTGAACACAGTTTTTGAACTATTTAGCGCAATCGGCTGTTACAACGCGGCCACCGTTGCTGGTAATTACACTATCTTTCTCGAAAACAACATTAATCTGGTGTCTAGCACACCGGCTATTAACAACGCCAATGCGAACATACACCTGATCGTGGACAGCTACGAAAACAGAGCAGTAAATGGGCAGGGGATTTTGGGTGTACGGCCGTTTACCATCAACGCCAACACGCACACCACATTCAAAAACATCATCATTACCGGGGGGAAAGTATCCGATGATGGCGGCGGGATCACAAATGCAGGCACACTCACCCTCAACAACAGTACCGTTTCTAACAATACAGCAGCCAACCGTGGCGGGGGCATTTTCAACACTGGCACACTCACCGTCAACAACAACACCCTGTCTGGCAATTCAGCCACCAACCATGGTGGCGGCATTTATAATAATAGCCAACTGACCGCCAACAACAACACCCTGTCTGGCAATTTGGCGACCAACAATGGTGGCGGCATTTTCAATGCTACCACAGCCACACTCGACAGTATCACCTTTTTCGGTAATTCAGCAACCGGCAATGGCGGTGGCATTTTCAATTCCGGCACAATCACCGTTGGCAACAGCATCATAGCCAACAGCACCAATGGTAACAACTGCTCTGGCCCCATCACCTCCACTGGCTACAATCTTGCCAGCGACAACTCTTGCAATCTTAACAGCACAGGAGATAAAAATAACACCAATCCACTCCTTGGCCCTCTCGCTGATAACGAAGGTCCCACCTGGACACATGCTTTACTACCCGGCAGTCCAGCCATCAATGCCGGGAAAACCAACTTGCCTTTCGATCAACGTGGCATGGCCCGACCCTCAAATAACAAAGACGATATAGGTGCCTTTGAGAGTTATGAGTGTACACTACAACCTTGGGTGGTGGCCTCAGCAAAGCAACTAGATAGTGCAATTGGTTGTTACAATGCCATCACTGTTGCTGGCAATTACACCATTTCCATCATACAAAACATCAATCTTTCGGTTAGTAGTACACCCATTAACAATGTAACAAGTGGTGTCACGTTGCGCATAGAAGGCAATAACCATAGCATCGATGGACGTAATTTTAGTGGTGTACAGGCGCGGGCGTTTCATTTTGCCGCCAATACCATCGCCACGCTACAAAACCTTACCATCCGAAATACCCGAGCAAATATTGGGGCGGGCATTTATAATAGCGGTGTACTTACAGTCAATAATAGCATTCTGCATGACAATGAAACCGATAGTGGCAAGGGTGGTGGAATCTACAACAACAATGGTGGCGTACTCACGCTCAATAACAGCACAATAGCCGAAAATGATGGTGGCGCCATTTTAAACGACGGCATATTCACACTCAACAACAGCACAATTTCCAATCATGACCATAGTGTAATCCAAAACAACAATGGCGGTACATTCATAAGTAACAATAGCACAATTGCCGAAAATGAAGGTGGCGGCATTTTAAACTCCGGCACATTCACAATCAGCAACAACACAATTGCCGATAATGGTATTTATTCTGGTGCTTTTGGAATTTCTAACATCGGAACCCTCACTATCAACAACAGCATCATTACCAACTGGAACGGCAATGATAATTGCGAGGGAGTAATCACCTCAACTGGCTACAATATCGCCGATGACGATACGTGCAACCTTAACAGCATAGGGGATATGAGCGATACGTATCCAGGAGTCATAATACTGAGCGATAATGGCGGTCCTACTAAGACAAACGCTCTCTCTCCTGATAGTCCGGCCATCGACGCAGGGTCTACCAACCTTACAACTGATCAGCGTGGTAGACCCAGACCGACAGGTGCCGGCGATGACATTGGTGCGTTTGAAGTATCGTACCCAGTTTATCTACCGGTAATTATTAAATAACCGAACTGTGCCGCCAAAATGTAGATGAAGAAACGGCCGTTTCATTGTTTGGAAACGGCCGTTTCTTACCTTATCCGATTCGACGACTTTGAACCAAACCAAATTCTAAACACACCTGCCTTCACGCTTCAAAAAATCATAATTCCCTTTAGCATCTCTGATCTGCCAAATTTTGATTATTGAGTTTCGTTTATAAAGCTTGTCATAAAAACACTTGTACCTTTGTCAAGCTCCTGTTGCCACTAAAACAATCTGCTTGATTTAAAGATCTAAACCTGCATCTTTGGCTATGATTGCCGCTTGTGCTCGATCGGCGACTTGAAGCTTGCTGAAAATATTAGAGGCGTGATTACGTACCGTTTTAACACTAATTGTTAAAGTTTCGGCAATTTCTGCATTCGATTGTCCGCGAGCAATGAGCGTTAAAATCTCTCTTTCACGCTCAGTCAGATCCGCAAAGTTTTCTTGAGGAATTTGGGTGCGCGTGTTGGCGAAAAATGACATCATGCGTGAGGCAATGGCTGGACTAAAGATCGCTTCGCCACTGTGTACAGCCCGAATTGCCCGTAACATTTCGTCATGTTTGGCTCCTTTCAAGACATACCCTCTGGCCCCTGCGCGCATGGCAGAAAAAACGGACTGATCATCTTCAAACATGGTTACCATTAAGATTTTTACGTTGGGATCTGCTTTGACGATTTGGCGTGTGGCTGAAATACCATCCATGTCGGGCATGTGGATGTCCATCAGGATGATATCGGGTTGATGTTTGCTTGCTAGTTGGATCGCTTCTTGTCCCGTTGCCGCCTCGCCAACAACCTCTGTTTCAGGGGCAGATAAGAGCAATGCTTTAAGCCCATCACGAAAGAGTTGGTGATCGTCAGCAATTAATACATTGATGGTTTCCATGTCTTTTCCTTCACTCGATAAATCCATCTTTATTTTTAGCTGCTTGTAATTGGTAATACGGCCGTAATTTGTGTGCCTTTGCCCAACTCTGAAGTCATTGCACAAGAGCCACCTAATTCTATGGCGCGCTCGCGCATGGCGGTCATGCCTACGCCAATTTTGTGCGGCTTGGAGCTGTCAAATCCACAACCATCATCTTGAATAATAAGTTGCAAACGGCCGTTTTTCGCATCATTATCGATTGTTATCTGCACAACACACACTTTTGCCTGTGCATGGTGAACCACGTTCGTTAAGCTTTCACGCCCAATATGGTAAGCAGCAACCTCTACAGCTGCAGGTAATGGCCGCATTTTTGCAGGCGCTTCAATCCGAATGTCCAAAGAAGAATTATGTCCATTTGTGCAAGATTCTGCATAGGCTCGCAGCGATTCAACTAAACCCAATTGATCCAATGTGGGTGGGCGTAAATCGTAAACAATACGACGGACATCGGCTAAGGTGTTTTCAATATCCGTTTCCATTTCTGCCAATAGTTGGTCTGCTAGCTTTGGTTGTTTGTGCAATAAGGCGCGCGCCGAGCCAATTTTTAACATTTGGGCGGCCAAAGATGGGCCTAGCCCATCATGTAAATCACGGCGTAAACG
>JBNKHS010000206.1:0-7727 GCA_050290485.1 Promineifilaceae bacterium (SeqCode)
CGAGTTGATGGGCATTGTCGGGGCTAGCGGCTCTGGTAAGTCTACCTTGATGAACGTATTGGGTGGTTTGGTACGGCCGTCTGCCGGCAAAGTGCTTGTCGATGGGCACGATTTGCTCAAACTGTCTGACACAGCCATCAATAAATATCGTCGTGAAGAAGTTGGTTTTGTCTGGCAGCAAGGATCACGCAACCTCATCCCCTACCTCAATGCCCGCGAAAATGTAGAAATGCCCATGATGTTGGCTGGTGTAAATGGTCGTCGTACCCGCGAAAAAGCGGATGAGCTGCTCAACATGGTTGGCCTTTCTCATCGTCGCCATCACTATCTACGCGAAATGTCCGGTGGGGAGCAGCAGCGGGTGGCTATTGCTGTCGCCTTGGCCAATAATCCCACGATTTTGCTGGCTGATGAACCTACCGGGGAGCTAGATACATCCACAGCAGCAACCATTTATGAAGCATTTCAAACACTCAACCGCGAGCTTGGTTTGACCATTTTAATCGTGAGTCACGACCCAACGATTGCTAAACATGTGCAACGGGTGATGGCCATTCGCGATGGGAAAGCAGCCAGTGAAACGGTGCGCCGCCGCCGCAAAAAAGAAGAAGAAACGAACACGGTAGCAGAACAGGAAGAAGAACATTTTGAAGAGTTGATGGTACTGGACTCCGCAGGTCGCTTACAAGTGCCCAAATCCTATCGGGAAATGCTGCAAATTGATAAACGGGTGCGCATGGAACTGATTGAGGATGGGCTTGTCATTCGTGCAGTCCCGCCCGATGAACAGCATCAACTCCCTCCGGAAGTATTGGCATTGGCTGAAGAAACAGAAGAAAAAGAACACGGCCGTTTACAAGGCTGGATCAAACGATTTAGAAAATAACAATTATGATTGCAATCGACATCAACAACTTAGAGCGGATTTATGGCAGCGGTGACAATGCGGTACGTGCCTTGCGTGGCCTCAATTTGCAAATTGAAACGGGCCAATTTATGGCGCTTAAAGGTCGGTCGGGCAGCGGCAAAACAACCTTGCTCAACTGCCTGGGCGGGTTGGATGACCCCACCAGTGGCAGTATTGAGATTTACGGCCGTAAATTAGCAGGCATGAGTGAAAAAGAAAAAACAAATTGGCGTCGCCATGAAGTTGGCTTTATTTTTCAATCCTTTGGCCTCATGCCCACCCTTTCTGCTTTTGAAAACGTCGAGTTGATGTTACGCATCTCCAAAGCACCACGCAAAGAACGTGCCAAACGTGCCCTTTACTGTTTAGATTTGGTTGGGCTGAGTAAATGGGCGACCCATCGCCCCTACGAAATGTCTGGGGGGCAGCAACAGCGCGTGGCCATTGCCCGTGCCATCGCCAACGAGCCCAAGCTCATTCTGGCAGATGAACCTACTGGTGAGCTCGACACGGAAACCGCGCAAGAAACACTTGCCCTCTTCCGCACCATCGTCAAAGAAGAGGATATGACCATGCTCATGGCCACCCATGATAATCTTGTTGATGAATTTGTGGACGAGGTGTTGTTTCTCAAAGATGGGCAAATTTCAGATTCGTTGTAATGATGCACGGGTTTTGGAAGTAGATGAAATTAAGTGACATCGACAGCAAATGACGGTATAAATAAACGCGCTCCATACCAGTAGCAAATCAGTTGATAGGATTAAATATAAAATGAGCTTTTTCAAAAAATTGTTTAAATCATCAAAAAAACCAATCACTGTTGTTTCGGGTTTACCACGATCCGGCACTTCGATGATGATGAAAATGTTAGAAGCGGGTGGTATTCCACCAATTACAGATGAAATCCGTGAAGCAGATGATGACAACCCCAGAGGGTACTATGAGTTTGAGCGTGTCAAACAATTAGATAAAGGGGATAAGGCGTGGGTTGCAGATGCCCAAGGCAAATCAGTCAAAGTTATTTCACAACTTCTCCGCCACCTGCCAAGTGATTACGAATATAAAGTTATCTTTATGCGGCGCAACATGGATGAAATTTTGGCTTCGCAAAAGAAGATGCTTGTCAATCGCGGTGAAGATCCGAATAAGGTCAGCGATGAAGAAATAACCGAGCTATTCGAGAAACATCTCACATCGGTCATCAATTGGCTCGACAATCAAGACAATGTTGAAGTCCTTTATATTCATTATAGCGAAACCTTATCGGACCCACAGCCTCAAGCGGAGCTAATCAATACGTTCTTAGGTGGCAATTTAGATGTCAAAGCAATGACCGGTGTGGTTGATCCAAACCTTTACCGCAACCGTACCACTGCCTAATCTTTCCTTACTGTCCGGGTTGACCATTTAGATTCAGGAAACTGAACAATAGGTCATTAAGGGAATTCATTATTGCGTGGCTTCCAACTCACATTGCCCTTCAGGACCACACAACGGCCGTTCTCGGATACGTGCCGGATCAAAAAAAGTGGTAAACCATTGATGCCAATGAGTAATATGCTCACGATTGACAGCGTAATAAATCCAGCGGCCATCAATGACATCACGTCTTGAATCGACCAACCCTGCTTTCTCCAACGCTTTGAGATGATGCGAAAGCAAATTAGGTGCTAATCCTAACTTATCTCTCAACTCACAGTTGCAGGAATCACCTGCCATGAGTTCAGCAAAGATGCGCAGTCGATTGGGATCTGCGAGGGCTTTGAAAACGGCCGTTGTTTGGGTTAGATCTTGTTCATTCATGAAAGATATTATCCAGAAAAACAGATACACATCAAACAGAGGTCGATGGCATCAGTTCCTTTGCGAAGTACCGTCTCTGGAAGTACAGGGCAACATTTACCAACGCAATCATGACCGGCACTTCAATTAACGGCCCAATGACGGCGGCAAAAGCAACGCCAGAACCAATGCCAAACACAGCAACCGAGACAGCAATGGCCAGTTCAAAATTGTTACTCGCCGCCGTAAATGAAAGTGTTGTAGTCTGCGAATAATTGGCCCCAATGCGCCGCCCCATCCAAAAGCTGACTAAAAACATAAACACAAAATAGAACGTTAAAGGAATCGCGATTCTTATCACATCCATTGGAATTTGGACAATCAAATTTCCCTTTAAGCTAAACATGACCACAATGGTAAACAAGAGAGCGATCAAGGTTAAGGGACTGATTTTGGGCAGAAACTGGTTTGAATACCAGGGTTCGCCTTTAACGCGTAGCAAGACAAAGCGAGTCAGAAATCCAGCCACTAAGGGAATACCCAGATAGATCAGGACGCTTTCGGCAATTTCTGCCATGCTGATGTGAACGGCCGTTCCTTGCAAGCCAATTAGCTCCGGCAGCTTTGTAATAAAAAACCAGGCATACACACTGTAAAACAAAACCTGGAAAACACTGTTAAAAGCAACCAAACCGGCCGCGTACTCCGTATCCCCTTTAGCCAACTCATTCCACACAATCACCATCGCAATACACCGCGCTAACCCAATCATAATCAGGCCAACCATGTATTCAGGATAGTTATGCAAAAAGAGAACCGCCAATACAAACATGAGGATAGGACCAATAATCCAATTTTGCACCAACGACAATCCCAACACCTTTGTATTGCGAAAAACCTTTCCCAACTCCTCATATTTCACTTTAGCAAAGGGGGGATACATCATCAAAATAAGACCAATGGCGATGGGAATATTTGTCGCTCCCACTTGAAATTTATTGATGAACGCTTCCACACCTACAAAAAAGTAACCAATAGCAACACCAATCGCCATTGCAGTAAAGATCCACACTGTTAGATAGCGATCAAGCCATGACAATCTTCTCGGCTTTTCATGAATAGATTGAGTAGACATATAGAGACCTCCCAATAGTTCCTTTTATCCAATAACAAAGTTGAACAAGTAGCCAGTAAAAATAATTGCTAAAGCCACGATGCCAATAAATATCAGAATGAGACGCGTTTTTATTACCCGCTTCAAGATAAGCATCTCTGGCAAACTTAAGGCGACAACAGACATCATGAAAGCCAAAACAGTGCCTAAAGCAGCCCCTTTTTCCATAAGTGCATACACAATGGGAATCACACCAGCTGCGTTTGAGTAAAGCGGAATCCCTAAGATGACGGCAGCAGGCACAGACCACCACGCCTCGCTCCCCATGATGTCAGCTAAAAAATCTTCGGGCACATAACCATGAATTCCAGCACCAATGGCAATGCCAAGCACAACGTAAAGCCAAACTTTGCCCACAATTTCTTTGGTGCTCCGTCCAGCTTCGCGAATACGATCATCCCATGTCGGTTTATAGGTAGCTAATCCAACTTGCTGCCCAACCTGTACCTGCCAGACAAATTCTTCTACATATCTTTCGGGATGCAAACGGCCAATAATCATGCCACCAACAACAGCGATCACCAAACCAGTAATTAGGTAAAGACCCGCTATTTGCCATCCAAACAAACCAAAAAGCATGGCGAGCGCCACTTCGTTGACAACAGGTGTAGCGATGAGAAAAGAAAAGGTAACACCAAGTGGAATACCGCTTTCGACAAAGCCGATGAATAAAGGGACTGCTGAGCAGGAACAGAATGGTGTGAGTACACCTAATCCTGCAGCGAAAACATTACCTAGCCCTTCACGACGGCCACCAAGAACGGCTCGTGTTTTCTCTGGACTAAAGAAAGAGCGGATAATGGTGACAAGGAAAATCATCCCGGTCAACAGCATCAGGATTTTGGGCACATCGTAAAAGAAAAAGTTAACCGACTCGCCCAATCGTGTGTCTGGTTGCAAGCCAATCAGATCGTAGGTAAGCCAATCAGATATGTTTTGTAACTGTGGCCATAGCAACAGCCAAATGATGCCCAACACAATGACCAATGCGGGCAACTGCCATCCAGACTTGTGCGGCGGCGTCACAGTTAAATCTTTGCTGCTCATAATCTACCTTGCTTAATATTTAATTTTGGGCAGCAATCAGCCAATCGGTGACTTCTTGATTGCTGGGAATACGGCCGTATGCAACCACTTTTTCATTAATTACCAATCCCGGCGTAGAGATAACACCATAAGCCATAATCTGCCTATAATCTGTTACTTTTTCAACCTCGGCATTCAACCCTAACTTTTCTACTTCGCGACGAGCCATTTGTTCTAGTCGTTTGCAATTGGCGCAACCGGGGCCAAGCACTTTAATCGTTAACATAGTTCATCTCCAATATAATTCAACAATAATTGAATTATTCTAGTGTATGCCGCATGTAATCATGTCTATAGTGATAGAAATCATCTTTGAAACATGAACTAGATCATATACTTCAACACTCATTGAATTAATACTATACATTAGAATCATGTTGCAGATTTGGAGAGATGATAACTGGTTAAATAAAGTAGCAAACTGTTGAATCCTGATGACCAGTTTTGTAAAATTTAACCATAGTTAAATTTATTTATAACCACTGTTCAAACGGTGCGAGGAAAACAATGGAAACGAATCAAAAACAGCAAGATGATGAACAATGTGTGGATATTCTCCACGAAGCGATTGCTCAAGAAGAAGGCATTGTACAGATACGCGCGAATGCAGCATTGGGTGAAGTGCAAGTAGATTATGACCCAGAGAAAATTGACAAAACGGCCGTAACCCAGCTCACCCAATCCCTCAATCCTAAACTTATGCAACGATGGCAAAGCTGCACCATGCGCATCAACAAAAAAGGGGGACGTGCTTGTGAAGCGTGTGCTTTGCGCCTGGAAAATCAACTACAAGCTCTTAATGGTATTCATCGCGCCACAGCAAGTTATCGGGGCGGGACGTTAACCGTCAAGTTTGACGATGCACAGATCTCACCAGAAACGATCAACCAGTATGTGGCTGACTTAGGACATGACACCTTCCCTACCATTGAAAAAGATGAGACAGCCACAACATCACAAGAACCTCCTTCACAAATGACCCAATACTGGATCTGGTTCAAGCAAAATCCTGAGGCCATCTTCATGGTGATCACCGCATTAGCAATGATTGCCTCATTGATCAGCAATCGCTTGGCACATCCCACATGGGTTATCAATAGCTTTTACGTTATTGCTTATCTCTTTGGCGGTTATTACGGTTTGAAAGGAGGCATAGAATCGCTACGTGCACGGACGATTGATGTCGATTTACTCATGATTTTAGCCGCATTAGGGGCTGCTTTAGTCGGCGAACCTTTTGAAGGCGCTATGCTGCTCTTCCTCTTTTCTCTATCCAACGTGCTGCAAGATTTTGCCATGGACCGTACCCGCAATGCGATTCGCTCACTGATGGCATTACGGCCGTCTACCGCACGCATCCAAAGAGGAGACAACATTGTTGAACTACCTATCGAACGGGTCAATGTCAGCGATTTGATGATCATCAAGCCAGGGGACCGTATCGCTCTCGATGGCGTTGTGGTTGACGGCGTTTCCAGTGTCGATCAATCGACAATTACAGGCGAATCCATCCCCGTTAGTAAAAAAGAAGGCGACAAAATTTTTGCGGGAAGCATCAATAAAAATGGTAGTTTAGATGTCCGTGTAACCAAATTGGCCAAAGATTCGACGATTGCCAAATTGATTGCCATGGTTGAAGAAGCCCGCAGCGAAAAAGCAGAAACACAGCGCTTTATTGACCAAGCAGAACAATATTATGCGTTGGGGGTCATTGCTCTTACTGCGTTGTTTATCGTTATTCCTCCCACGTTGTTACAGGTGCCATTTGATGACGCTTTTTATAAAGCGATGACCATTTTGGTAGCCGCTTCACCCTGCGCGATCGTGATTAGCACACCAGCTACTGTACTCTCCGCTATTGGCAATGGGGCGCGGCGTGGTGTTCTTTTCAAAGGGGGTGTTTATGTGGAAAATGCGGCCACAATTAAAGTGATTGCCTTCGACAAAACAGGGACGCTGACGATTGGTGAACCACAAGTAACCGATATTCTCGCCCTCTCTGATTACAGTGAAGACACGTTACTCGCCTTGGCAACAGCTGTCGAGTCAAAATCGGAGCATCCCCTTGCCCAAGCAACCATTGATGCCGCCAAAGCACGACAACTTGAGATTCCAGAAGTAACCGAATTCCAATCGATAACTGGAAAAGGGGTAGAGGCAACATTTAATAAGCAGACGGTGCGTATTGGCAATTTACGTCTCTTTGCCGATCAAGAAATTGCGGGATTAGAAGAGGCAAAAGATCAGATTGCCACGCTGCAACAAGAAGGCAAAACAAGCGTGATTGTCGCTGAGTTTGCATCTGAAGGAAACGGCCGTATTTTGGGTATCCTTGCTTATGCCGATGTGATCCGCCCCGATGCACCCCAAGTAATTGCCGATCTACGCCAACGCGGCATCGAACACATTGTCATGCTCACTGGCGATAATGAACGAGTTGCCAAGCATATCGCTGCACAAGTGGGTGTGGATGATGTGTTTGCCGATTTAATGCCCGAAGATAAAGTAACGGCCGTTAAACAAGTCCAAGAAAAATACGGCCCAACGATTATGGTTGGTGATGGCGTTAATGACGCCCCTGCCCTGGCAACAGCCGATATAGGCATGGCGATGGGAGCCGCAGGAACAGACGTCGCCTTAGAAACAGCCGATATCGTCTTGATGGGCGACGATCTCAAAACCATTCCTTATGTTATCGGGCTCAGCCGGAAAACAAGAAAGACATTGGTGGCCAACTTAACCTTTGCTATCGCCGCCATCGCGATCATGATCGTC
>JBNKHS010000207.1:0-7720 GCA_050290485.1 Promineifilaceae bacterium (SeqCode)
GAATCAGAAGCATCGACGAGGAACACGACCGCAAGTTCATCCGCATCTTGCACCAACTGTGCCCCCGCCAAACTCAAGACAATAAGGATGAGAATGATGACGCGAATGACCACGCTCAGCCAATCTCGTTTTTTAGAAACGGCCGTTTTGCGTGGTTTGCCAATCCAAATGAAGTATGGGATAGCGAGAAGTAGTAAAAGCGCGAGTGGTGTCGTAAAGCTCATAAATGAGAATTTAGCAATCTTATTTTTAAGTGTCTGGCAGTTTTGAAGAGCCGGTCACTTTTCACATGCGCACAGTATACCATCACGCATCACGTTTCAGGCAACAACAATTATAGTTTGTTGATCAATCTTCATAAATGAGGGGCAATAAAATAGTAAATGTACTGCCAGAGCCGTATTGGCTTTCAGCAATAATTGAGCCTCCGTGGGCGTTAATCACAAATCGTGCGATCGCTAGTCCAAGCCCTGCGGTGCGGCCACTCCCATTGGCGGTGACTGTATCTAACCCAACCCAAATCTTGTCAATCCGCTCTTCAGGTATCCCCACTCCTGTATCAGCAATGCGGCAAGAAAGATGGGTTCCATCCAAACCGATGTTTACAAAAACAGTTCCCCCAATTTTGTTAAACTTGATCGCATTGTGCAAAATGTGATGGATTGCTTCTTGCAGTTGATGTTCATCCCCAATGACAGTTGTCATTGTTGTTGCTGAATTAAATTCCACTTCAACCCGACGGGCTTCAGCCATCGTGCGTAAATTGCGGATCGCTTTCTGGGTGACATCACTGAGCTGTACGGGTTCAAAGTTAAACTGCTCTCGTTTTTGAATGCGTGTCGACATGGTAATCAGATGATCGATGGGGGATTGTAGTTCGCTCATTTGTCGACTAAGGGTGCTGGCAAACTGCTTTTGCTCAGGATTATCGGTCCGGTTTTGATATCGTTGGATTTCTTGATTGATGTCGCTAAACGGCCGTCTTAACTCGGGCGAGATCGTTTGTACAAATTGAGCATACAAATGAACCAACTCTTCCAATAATTTGTTTTTCCGTGCCAATGCCCGATTTTGGCTAAAAACATACTCATTGATCCGCTGCAATCCAGCCAGGTGGATCGCTTGCGCTAGCAAAGGACCAATTTGTTCTGCCAAGTTTTTGAGCATGATAAAATCTTTTTGACTATAAGATTCACCAGAATATTTTGGCCCTACCGCAAGAACAGCAACTAACGTATCGCCAGCATGAATAGATTGGAAGAGAATCCGCTGCCAATTGTTGAGTGAATCCAGCTCATCTTGGGTTACATCTTCAAATGCTTCTAATGTATTCAAATCATATAACACCAAGGGCTCATTTTTTGTGCGGAGATATTGGGTAATAGGGCTTTTATATTCGAGGGTAATGGCTTCGGTCGGTTGTGACCCCAGCCCAGCTAACGGCCGTAAATTCAGTTTCCCGCCAGGACCGTCTTCAGCCAATAACACCCAGGCATCATCTGCATTCACGTTCGTCTGTAATAACCTTAAAAACAATTTTGCTAGCTGATCTGGGTTGGGTAAATTACCACTGGCATTATTGTAATCGGCCATGATCTTTGCTTTGCGTATACGGGAAGGTAAGAAGATACGGCGCGTGAGATCATTGATGAAGCGGAAAAACCAGGAAAAGAGAAAAGCAAATAAAACGGCCGTTCCAATTAAAAAGAGGAACTGCAAGTTTTGGGGCATTGTTTCCATCACATTCACAATGAGAAATAACACCCCAAAAATAACACCAAAAATAATCAACGTGCTCGATAAGCGACTCATCAATTGGCGTGCAGCCAAGAATAAATCAGGTAATGTGTTGCGCGTAATGGTATAGGTGCCAATCAACATACTCATCAAAATGATGAGCAAACTTAATTGTTGTAAAGAAATCAAAGGGATAGAAGCAAAAATACAGCCAATAAAGAAAATGGTGAGCACAAGCAGCCAGTAATTCACCTGATTACGATAAAGTGAAGTAGGTGCACCGGAGTTGGTTTGCTGGGTCAACAGCCATGCAGCAACAATGGGTATGAGCCAGCTTACCACCCATATTCCCGTCCAAATAATGATCTGTGCAATCGTTTGCCCCGCAATAGCAAACTCAGGAAGATAGACTCCCCATATTTGAGGATCCAAGGCAATGGCACTGCCTAAAATGACCAAGCTAATGACTAAGGTCGTGCGCGCATAACGACGAGAACTAGATAGGTAAACGGCCGTTGTCAGCATCATCCCAATCGATGCCAAACTAAATGCATAGCCACCAGCAACGCGCCACCCATCAATAAACCAGTCTACAAAAACTTGCTCACTGAAAAAACTTAAAACACTGCTCGACCACACAGCCGTCAATAAAAGGGTCACTGTCCAACGCCAGAACAACTGTCGGCGACGCACATCTGCATTCCATGTATAGATGGCCATACCTAAAAAGGTGACGGGGATAATTGCCAGCAATAAAAATTGTTGAGTAATCGTCATGATTAGGTTCTATTAACCAAACTGAGTCTCGTATTGTGTAATCGGCAAAAAGTTTTTCAAAATTGGTTAAGACAAAATGCCGATTACTCAAGTGAAAGTGTAGAAATTCCGTTTCCTTATTTTGAAAACTTTGTCGCTTTCACATGACAACTACGAACGAGCGCAACATTTAAAAATAAAGATTCTCTTATTATTTATAGTAATTGTGTAAAGCCTGCCAAGATAACAGAGCTTTCATATGCAATATGTCGATCACGATATGACAAAGTAAAAGGCCAGAAATCAATCAATTTTATTGCAACCTACCATATTACTTAGTGAAAACGAATTATATTTTGAAAACAAATTTACCGTCTTCACTTTACATATTTGGATACTCTTAAGAGATTAATTGAATTATACCAACTTTTTAGACCCATTTGGGGAAAATAGGGGAAACGTTGTTCCTAATTTGGGAAATCATTGATATATCCCAAATATATCCCAAATTGAGATTTGGGATATATTGGGATAAGGTTTGGGTTATTGGGAAATATTTTGGGATAACGGCCGTTATCCCAAAAATACAATCTATCCAATTTGGATTATCTATTTCCAGAAAAATAATGATACAATAACGGCCGTATTTACTTCTCCTATTTGGCATGAATCGCTTTACTATCATACTATCAACCTGAGTAAGATTTGATGAACCGAGAATACCATTGTTGGCACAGCCCCGCATTAAGACGAGACATGGAATTACTTGTATTTGGTCATGCTGGTGCACGCCTGTTTGTTTTTCCTACAGCAAACGGCCGTTTCCATGAATGGGAAGATCGGGGTGTGGTCAATGCATTATATGATCATATTGAAAATGGTTGGTTACAACTTTACTGTGTAGACAATATTGCCCATGAAAGCTGGTTAGCACAAGAAATAGAACCTAAAAAGCGAATACGACGCCATATTCAGTTTAACAACTACCTCCTCCACGAAGCGATACCCCTCTCATTACGTAAAAACAAAAATGAGTTCCTCATGACCGCTGGTGCTGATTTTGGCGCTTACTTTGCGGTTAATTTTGCACTTCGTCATCCGCATCTTGTGGGGCGCACCATTGGTATAAGTGGCTTCTACGATATTTCTAAATGGGCAGATGGATACAGCAGCGAACAGCTATATGAGAACAATCCCTACTGGTTTGTCGCCAACGAACATGACATTAACCGTATGAGAGCCTTACGGCGCATGGATATTATTTTAACAGTAGGTGAAGAAGATCCTGCTTGTGAAAACAATGGCCTCTTATCCCAAAAACTTTGGGAAAAAGAGATCGGTAATGCGCTGCGCATTTGGGATGGGTGGGCAAACGATTGGGACAGTTGGATGAAGATGTTGCGCCACTACGTGAGTGGGCATGATTAAAAATGTGTTTGGATATCAATTATATTATCTGCAGATTGCGCTGATGATAGCCTTTTCAGCTTTTCCCATCTGCATTAAATTATTTTAAAGGAGCAAAAAATGGTTCGAGTTTCTGTGATGTACCCAACAACAGATGATGGTCAATTTGACATGGCCTATTACAAAACAACCCATACCAATTTAATTAAAGAAAAATTCAATGATCCAGGTTTTATTCGGTTTGAGATTGACCAAGGATTTGGAGGGGCAAAGCCAGGCTCACCCCCTCCGTATGTTGCTGTTGGACATATCGTTTTTGCAGATAAGCAAGCATTTCAACAATTGATGGGTGCACATGCACGTGAAATCAATGCAGATGTCCCTAACTTTACCAATATCCGCCCTGAAGTTCAGATCAGTGAGATTGTTGCATAGCTATTAACTGCACCTTCAAGGTTTAAAAGCCTAGAAGGTGCAGTTATTTATTTATTCGCCAAATACGGCCGTTAATGCATCTTCCAACAACTGATTACTTAAATCCTCCTCTTCAGCATTAATCAACACAATCACAGTGATCTCTTTTTCAGGTAGATACCACATTTGGTTAGAAAATCCACTGGCCGTGCTGGCATACCCCCACATCTCACCAAATGGAGATTGGCGGCGCATGATACCATAACCATACTCATCACCATTCCCCATAGGCACGAGTGCATCCGCTTTCTCTTCGCCTGGTAAAGCACGTTCATACAAGGCGGGTGCAAATTCAGCTAAATTGAGGGCGTTAGAGATAAGGCCCAAATCCCCCATCGAGCGCGCATCATCATAAGGAATCATACTTTCGACAACCCCATCCCCATCAATATCCGCATAGCCGCCAATGTGTCCGCCGGTTGTCAGCCCAAATGGTTCAATGTACGTATCTTGTAAATCAAGTACATCTAAAATGCGGTCTTGTAGTTCTTCTTCAAACGGCTCTTCAAAAAGGTTGAGGAGAATGAGTTGTAAAATAATATAGTTACTATTGCTGTAATTAAATTCAGCACCGGGTTCGCCAGTAACGGCCGTATCTGTAATATAAGGCAACACCTCTTCAGGCCGCCACCCTCTTTTCTCTTGCTGTTTAACCACATCCCAAAATTCAGGATTATCCCGAAAATCAGGTAAGCCACTGGTCATCGTCAGTAAGTGTCGTATCGTAATTTGATCACTATTCGGAATGTCCGCAGCAAGCTCCGGCAGATGCTGGGCAACTGTATCCTCCATCGTCAATTTGCCTTCAGTAACCATTTGCAAAACAAGCGTACTGATAAACGGTTTGGTCAAGCCCGCTAAACGATAGTGGCTGATAGTACGAACGGCCGTTCCCCGTTCGCGGTTCGCTGCGCCACGGGTAAACAATTGCTCACCAAAGCCAGGGCCATTGACATACAACACAACACCCGGCCCATCCGGCTCAACAGACTCCTGCATCAAGCTTTGCAAAGTTTTATAAGTCTCCCGTTCTTGCTGACAAGCAACAGCGCTAAAAAGAACAACGCTCAACAATATCCATAACCACCACTTATTAAAATTCCTTTTCATACCACATGTCCTCTTATTTTATTTTGGGGATTGTAAAAAAAGCGTGGCATCCCCAACAGTTACCATTGACTAAGATTGTATGTGACATTTCTCGTAAAAATGGCAAACTTAACGATATTAACCAAAAAGAAAAGGAGTATCAAATGTACACTGTTGCTGTTAAGCGCGATTTTATTGCCCAACATTTCCTCATCGGTGGCGATTGGGGACCAGAAAATGAAAACCATTCCCATCATTACGTTGTTGAAATTCAATTACATGGCGAGTCGCTCGACAAACATGGCTATCTCGTTGACATCGTCGATATTGAAGAAAATTTAGAAGCGTTGGTCGCCTATTACAAAGATCAGACTTTAAATGGTTTAGCTGAATTTGCAGGCCTGAACCCCAGCATTGAACATTTTTCGCGTATCTTTTGCACCCAAATGGCAGAACGAATCAAAGCCAACACCTTATCTTCAATGACCCTTAAGATTTGGGAAAATGAGATCGCTTGGGCCTCATATCAAATGGATGTGCGTGAATAAAGTATGCGGAGGTGTGGGGATAAGGTGTGTAATCTCCAATCCCCAATCTCTAATCTTAACCCGTACACACTCAAGTGCTTGCCAGTACTCTTCAGGCAACTTATAATAATCTGTACATTCAAAACGTTCTGAACGCAGGGTAAATACAATGCATGAAAGTTTAACAGCAGTAAATGAAAGTACAGTTGCAGGAATGGGCCGTCTTGCTGGTTATATTGGATTTAATGAAGTGATGGGCCGTCTGTATGGCATCTTGCTAATGAGTCCAGAAGCGATGTCGCTGGATGATTTAGCCAGCAGCCTGAAAATTAGCAAAGGCTCTGTGAGCATGAATATGCGCTCTTTGGAACGCTGGGGGATGGCTGAAGAAGTGTGGGTACGTGGTGAACGCAAAAAATATTACACGGCCGAATCTGATTTATGGAAAGTCATTCGTAATATTCTCAATAGTCGTGAACGACGCGAAGTGACTATGGCCATCCAAGTCTTGAATGAAAGCATCGAAAAGCTGCAAAAGGCGGAAATGGAGCTCTCTCCTGAGGATCGTGAATTAGCAACCTTTTATCTAGACCGGATTAGCGATTTGCAAGCCTTTTTCCAATTCGCGCAAATGGCTTTAGAAACGGTACTTGGGCAAGAAAAATCCTCCCTCGAATTTGATGCAATCACCAAAATTGAGATCGGGTAACAAATTAAAATTTATTTTAATGTTATCTTCGAGCACCAGTTCAGTGCATATATTTCAAAATGCAAAGCACCAAGCACAAATCTGAACAAAGGTTATCAGATTATATTGTTTTGACGTCTTCAAAATGGGCCTATTACCGTTGGATAATAGGCTTTATTTGGTTAAGTCTTTACACCTACTCCTTATTTTCAATGGAGAGAATTTCTCCGGGACAAAGACCTGTTCAACTTGCATTTGGATTTATGTTTGGGCTAACAACTCTAACTCTCTTAAAACTCATAGATGCTTATACACGCCGTATCATCATTGACGAATTTTTTATCTCGACCCGATTTTTGTTCATGCCCGATGAGCAATTTCCATTAGAAAATATTACGCACATTGATTGTTGGGGAGGTGGTGGAAAAACGATAAAATATTTTTTTCATCAACGCCTTGCACAAATAGAATTGTCTGTAGACTCAACGACTTGGAAAAACATGAACCAAGGGATTCGACTTATATTGCAAAATGCCAATATTCCCTTATTAATTGAAGGTCAAGAAATTTCACGCATATGGTTCAAACGAGCCATATCATTTGCATTAATGATATTGGGTGTATCTTTTACATTATTCAATGTTTTTTGGTTTGATCTTATCGGTTTTGTGCTAGTAAGATTATTTTGGACCCAGTTTTTACTTGATCAAAAACCATATAACTCAAGGGCGCTAAGAATTTATTTAGCGTTGTTTGCCTTAGCAACTTTGATGGGACTCTATTTGGTCGCTGGTAATCATACTTTAGAAATTGCAGCTTGGTGGATTTATTCACCTGCAATCGATATTGCCATTTCATATCTAGTTGATAAAAAAAGAAATATAGGGAGGGGTTCTTTATGAAGGTTGCAGTTGGTTCCACAAATCCAGTGAAAGTTACGGTCGTATCCCGCATGTTTCTGCAAGTATGGTCCGACGCTGAAATTATCTCCACTTCCGTGCCCAGCGGTGTCAGTGAGATGCCCATGAACGACGAAGAAACG
>JBNKHS010000208.1:0-7577 GCA_050290485.1 Promineifilaceae bacterium (SeqCode)
GAAGTTCCCGACAAGGAGATTACTTTCTTCACGTTTGGGGGCAACAATTACCGACAATTGATGGGTGAGAAAGCAAATGAAATGGATGGGCAGGCATTTATTACCGAATACGCTGCCCCTACCAACGAAAGTGAATTTGCGGATCCTCTGCTGCAAGATTTATCACGTAAACATCGCTATCTTACACGTCTCAATACAGTTATTTCGCCAGAAGAAATGACAGTTGACCCCATTTTTAAATATGAGAAACGGGACAATGTTTTCAACATCCACGACCTCTCTAATAGCAAAGGACAATATGATTGTGAACGAGAAGAGGCAGCCAACGGCAATTTTATCACCACCCTATTTAGTGACGATCAATCCAATTCGTCAGCTGAATCTGACAATGGATTCGCAACTGGTGTAGCGGTAGGTGTTGGCGCAGTTTTGGTCATGGGCGGACTCGTTGGAGCAGGTATCCTAATTGGGCGTCGCTCAAGCAAGAGGGAATGATTTTCGGATGCCCTTCGGCATCCACGCAAGGATGCTCTTATCTGTAATAATTGAGCTGTTACAAATTGGTTTGGGAAACAGGCAATTCGATGAAGAATGTTGTGCCCTTATTAATTTCGCTCTGAACATAAATGAGCCCATTATGTCGGTCTACTATTTTTCGGCAAATAGCTAAACCAATACCCGTTCCCTCATAAGCACGACGACTATGTAAACGTTCGAATAATTGAAAAACACGTTTTTGGTATTTTTTCTCAATGCCAATGCCATTGTCGCTAACCGCCAACTGCACCATTGGTTGTTGGTTTAACATACCTGAGCTTAAGTTGCGTCCTTCAATAGCACAACATTTAATTTCAATTTTGGGTTGTGTATCAGGCTTTGTAAATTTCAATGCGTTGCCAATTAAATTTTGCAGCAGTTGATGCATTTGTGTAGGTTCAGCTTCAATGGTAGGCAAAGAATCAACCTCAACAATGGTATTTGTTTCATTTATACGTACACTGAGATCTGACAATACGTTTGTAATTACCTCATTCAAATCAACCTTAGAAAAGGGTTGTGCTGCGGTTGTGACTTGAGAAAACAGGAGCAAATTATCGATCAGCACTCGCAACCGTCCTGCAGCTTGCTGCATTCGATTTAAATAATCCACCCCCCTCACATCTAACTGTTCTGCATAACGATGAGAAAGACGATCACCAAACGCTTGTATTTTGCGCAAAGGCTCCTGCAAATCATGTGAGGCAATATAGGCAAACTCTTGTAGTTCCAAATTACTCCGTTTCAACTCGCTCATATAAATTTGCAACGCCTCTTCAACTTGCTGCCGCTCTTCAATCTCCATTTCAATTTGTGACACATATTCTGCATTCAAAATCGCTAAACCAATAGTCTTACTAATCGCAAACAGCATCTCTTCTTCAAGTTGAGAAATTCCATTTTTACGCTTTAGTAAAATGTTGACAACACCAATCGCTTCACCCTTATATAAAATTGGCACAGCAACCAAACCCTTAAACCCATCACTTAGCAACTGCTCTTTTTTGCTCTCTATAATACCAGTAGACTTCTGTAGGTCTCGGGCTTGTACAATTTTAGCTTGTAGAACTGATTGTCCAATGATACTTTGGTGCAGAGGAACACGTGCTTCTGATAAGAGACTCCCTGCTTTCAATCCTGCCCACGCGACAGCCTCTAACAGGTCTGCTTGTTTGTTGAGTAGGAAGATCAGCGCACCATCAAATTTAGGATATTCAATGAGTGCTTCTACCGCTCGCTGGTAAACAACATCAATGTCAAAAACTTGGTATATTGTGTCTGCAATCCGATTCAGCACCAGCAACGAATTGGTTTTGTTTTTTAACTCTTCTTCTACACGCAATCTTTCTTGAATCTCTTGCCGTAATTTATGATTTGAGCTGACAAGCTCGTTTGTTCTTATCTCTACTTCTTGTTCCAAATTAAGTGCTTGATCTTTAACTTGAGCAAAAAGACGGGCATTTTCAATAACGCCAGCTGCATGTTGTATAATCGATGTCGCTAAGCGCTTTTCTCGCTTTGTAAATTTGCGCAATCGTGAACTATCCCAGATTTCTGCCAGCCCATACGTAATGCCTGCCCGAATAATGGGTATGAAAAGGATGGTTTGCACGTTATATCTTGAAAATGTCTGTTCTTCGCTAGATGACAATGCTGCACTTTCTCGACTGATGATTCTTGCTTTTCCCTCACGTAAGGTGGCAAAGGAGTGTGGAAAATCAGCAGCTTCGTAGATGTCGCCTAATTCGCTCACACGCTCTTCCTTTACGGCCGTTTCTGCCCAATATTCACTCACTAAAACAAGAATCTGTTTTTGACGCAATTCAGAGATGTATACACTGGTGGCTTGTAACGCTTCAGCCAGATAAGACGAGAGTGTATATAAAATTTGTGTCGCATCTAACTCATTCGACAACGCATGCGCCGCACGATTTTGCCACTCAATCTCATCTACACGTTGCGTCAATTCCTGAAAAAGTTGCGCCTTTTCCACAGCAATGGATGCCTGCGCAGTCACCGATTCCAACAGCCGTACATCCTCGTCGGCAAAACGCTCTGGTCGCTTCGAGAAAAGTTCAATCACCCCGATGAGCTTCTCCCGAATCATCATGGGCACTCCTAAATAAGTACAATATCCATACTTTTTCGCCAACTTTGGATTCAAGAGCAACTCATGATCAACAACATTTTCGACTTGCAACGTTTTTCGGTTTGAGGCCACCCACCCTGACAATCCTTGATCTACCTTTTGCCGCCCAAATCGTTGAATCTCTTCTGGGCGTCCAACAGAAGCAATCCACACTAATTGGTCGGGGGCCTCGAATAACATGATTGTGCAGGTATCAATGTTAAGTAACTCGACTGTTTGCTTAGCAATCGTATCTAAAACGAGATCTAACTGTAATGAAGAAGAGATGTCTATAGCCATCTCCTGCATGCGCTTCATTTGCTGCCAGCGTTGTTGCTCTGTACGCTCACGCAAAGCCAGTTGTTGTTTTAATTGGTTGTTACGCGATTCAAGTAATAGATTTTTGGCTTGCAGCTCTTGGTATGAATCTAACAGAGTATTATCATCTTGCTTTTCAAATTTCTCTGCATTTGAGGTCATCAGGAAACGGCCGTTTGTGGTGGACTATCCAAAAACTGCCTAATTTCATGCGTCAACGTGTCCACCGTAAAAGGTTTTTGAATAAATTTTGTGTTGTAGGCTAACTTGCTCTCATGCGTAATCATTTCATCAGCATAACCAGACATAAACATAATTTTCAAATCTGGCATCTCTTTCTTCAATGTTTCCGCCAAACTTAACCCTCCTAAACGAGGCATCACCATATCTGTCACCAACAAATCTAATTCAAAATTATCAAGGGCGCGAACCTGACGCAAAGCATCTTCCCCATGTTCAGCAGTCAATACTCGGTACCCTTGCTGCGTTAAAAACTCAGCAATCAGTTGACAAAGCGCAGGCTCATCTTCCACAACCAAAATCGACTCCTTACCCCCTTGTAAAGCACCGATTTGATTAGAGGTCGTTTCAATTTGTTCCCCATTACCATTTTTATAACAGGGAAAATAGATCGAAAAAGTCGTCCCCACACCCAATTTACTCTCAACCTCAATATGGCCATTGCTTTGCTTAACAATGCCATAGCAAGTTGCTAAACCTAAACCTGTCCCCTTGCCCAGTTCTTTTGTCGTAAAAAACGGTTCAAAAATCCGAGATTGAACCTCTTCAGACATCCCCAAACCATTATCTTGAACGGCCAGTACAACATACTCACCAGGCTGAATATCAACAAAGTGCCTCGCCTGCTCTGCATCAATACTTAACTGTTTTGTGGAAATTGTTAGCTTTCCACCACCGCTCATGGCATCACGTGCATTTACAACCATATTGATCAAAATCTGTTCTAACTGACCCGGATCAACCTTAACTGGAGGCAACTCCGAAGAAGGTAAAATAACCAATTCAATATCCGCAGTAATAAGCCTACGCAACAATTTATCTAAATTTAAGATAACATCATTCAGATTTATCATCCGTGGTGCAGTCACTTGACGTCGCGCAAATGTTAATAGCTGCCCCGTTAAATTCGCACCACGCATACTCGTTTCTTCAATACCCACCAGACGCTGATAAACATTTGAGTGAGGTTCAACTTCACGTTTGGCAAGGCTGGCGTAAGACATGATAGCCGTCAAAATATTATTGAAGTCATGTGCAATGCCCCCCGCCATATGCCCGATTGCTTCCATTTTTTGCGATTGACGTAACTCATTTTCTAATTGAGCTTGTGCTTTTTGTCCCTTATGCCGTTCAACCGCATAACGAATCGAGCGCTCTAATAAGCGGGCATCCATTTGCCCTTTTACAAGATAATCAGCTGCACCAGCCTCCATTGCATCCAAGTCGACTCGATGATCACCCTGACCTGTTAACAAAATAAAAGGTGTATCAATTCCATTGGCGACAGCCCATCTTAAAACATCCAAGCCAGTCTCTTGCCCCAGCCTGTAATCCACCAGATAAATATCATGTTCTTTACGAGCAATCACATCAGTTGCTTCGAGATAAGTAGAAACCCAATCTAATTTATATCGTTGTTCTCCAATGTCATAAAGTAAATCTTCTGTTATCAGAAAATCATCTTCATCATCATCAATTAACAAAATGTGGAGTTTCTCTTTGGGCATAAAATCACTCTTTGTACTGCTATTATTCTACGATGCAAAATCTGCAATCAATACATTACTCCCACATACATAGCACTACAAGTATAAGTGGAGAACAAAATTAAAAAAAGAATAGTAGCGTATCCATTTTGTTCTCCTGAAAGTAAATCACTTTTAGCTATTGGGTAACTCAAAGATTTTATGTGATTTACTTCAGAGCACGCGATTGATAAAAAAAGGCCGCAATCCTTTCAGATCGCGGTACATAATAAAAACTTAAGGCCGGCCTAACTTAGCAGGTGGAAGTTCAACTAGTTCAAACCAATATTTGCCAATAGCCTGAATAACATCTACTAACGCAGCAAAAGTAACTGGTTTGGCAATATATGAGCTTGCCCCTAAATCATAACTGCGGTAGATATCCTCTTCACCTTTTGAGGTCGTTAACACAACAACGGGAATGGGACGCAGTCTTGCATCTGCCTTTATTTCTTCAAGTGCTTCACGTCCATCTTTACGGGGCATGTTTAAATCGAGCAAGATGAGTCCTGGCAAAGGTTCTCCCGCTAAATGTTCATATTTACCGCGGCGGTACAAATAGTCCATCAACTGTTCTCCATCTTCTACAAAATGAAGTTCATTGACAAGACGACTTTCTTCGAGAGCCTCTTCGGTCAGCAAACGATCGTCTTCATCGTCGTCAGCCATAAGAATTGTCAATGGTTTGCCTAATTTTCCCATCAGGGCCTCCCAATATATTGGTAGTTTTGTTAATAAACATAATCTGTAACCTACTTTTTCGTCAAGCATTTTGACAGATTAGTCAATTGTTAGATAATAAAGAGTATAATCAAACATTGCGAGGAGTTCCAATGAATAGCTGAGTTTATACAAATTTACCCCTTTTTATACATCAATTTGTCTATTTGGGTTAAATAAATCTGCATTGACCCTAATAAAAAGTAAACTCATGCTAACAACTCATAATCTTCACAAAGCCTACGGGCTAAACACCATCTTACAAGATATTACATTTTCTATAAACACAGGTAACCGCATTGGGTTAATCGGCCCCAATGGCAGTGGTAAAAGCACGCTTATGCGTCTGCTTATCGGGCAAGAACAGCCTGATCAGGGCACAATTTCAATCTCCCCACCTGATTTAAGGATTGGGTATTTAGCACAGGGATTTGATGCAGATGATACGCTGACAATCAACCAGCTTATCCATCAACAAGTTGGTAACCCTGAACTACTTGAACAAGAGTTGGCACAACTTGCAACTGCATTGGCAAAAGCACCAAACAATGCACAATTACAGATAGCGTATGATCAAACATTGACGCGTTTAAGTGAAACAAATTTCAGCGAAATTGAATCAACTTTAGATGCGTTTAATCTCTCGGGAAATGTAAAAGAGCAACAGATCTCTGTTTTGAGCGGCGGGCAAAAAACACGGCTTTCAATGGCGCTATTGCTTATAAAAAACCCACAGCTTTTGTTACTCGATGAACCGACAAATCATTTAGATATTCAGATGTTGGAATGGTTAGAAATATGGCTGAACAGCTTTAAGGGTGGTGTGTTTCTTGTTTCCCATGATCGCACCTTTTTAAACCGTACGGTGAACCGTATCATTTCGCTTGATCCAGACACACATACCATTCAAGAGTATGCAGGTAATTACACAGATTATTTAGAAAGCTTTGTCAAAGAGCAGGAAAAACAGCTTGCAGCCTGGAAGGATCAGGAGTATGAGATCCGACGCATGAAACAGGACATTGCACGTACGCGAGAGCAATCAATGTCTGTCGAACGGTCAACGACACCACGTCAACCCAATGTACGCCGCATTGCCAAGAAGGTCATGAATAAGGCTAAATCTCGTGAGAAAAAGTTAGACCGTTATTTGGAGTCAGAGGAACGGGTTGAGAAACCAAAACAAAGCTGGCAAATGAAGCTGGAGCTCGATGAAAGCCCCCACTTAGGCAAAGATGTGCTAAAAGTTACAGATTTGTCGGTTGGGTATGAGGGATTTGAGCCGTTGTTGAACGATTTGAACTTACAATTGTTGTCGGGACAGCGGATTGTGCTTACAGGACCCAATGGGTGCGGTAAAACAACGCTTTTACGGACAATTGCAGGCAAGATACGGCCGTTATCCGGAAGTATCCATCTTGGGGCTAGTGTACGTCTGGGGTACATGTCGCAAGAGCAAGATAGTTTGGATCCAACGTTAAATGCCGTAGAAACGATTCGGCAAATAACACCCATGAACCAAACGGAAACCCGCTCCTTTCTCCATTATTTCCTGTTTTCGGGGGATGATGCGCTGCGCCCAACCAGCGAGTTGAGCTTTGGTGAACGTGCAAGACTTTCCCTTGCCCAGTTGGTAGCTTCTGGATGTAATTTACTACTGCTAGATGAACCGATTAACCATCTAGACATTCCATCGCGGACAAGATTTGAGCAAGCATTGGCACAATTTGAAGGCACAATATTAGCCGTCGTGCATGACCGCTATTTTATTGATCAATTTGCGAATGAAGTTTGGGAAGTAGCATCAGGCAAAATCGACGTTGAGTTGCGATGAATAAACTACTCTTCTCCATCTCCAAACTGAATAGCAAGAAGACGAGCTTCTTCAATCCAATTAGCTGGCTCTGCGCTTTGCCAACGTTTGAGGTTAATGGATTTAGCTAGGTGATCGGGATCAGTTCTGGCTAAATCCTTAAGTGTATAAATGCCCTGTTCATTCATCTTCTTGGCATAAACGGGACCAATACCTCTGATGATTTGCAGTTGATTTTTGCCAGTATACGCCATTTGGGACTGCAGCATTTTTAACTTGGCTTGTAGATGTTCAA
>JBNKHS010000209.1:0-7547 GCA_050290485.1 Promineifilaceae bacterium (SeqCode)
ACATGGGTTGTCGCCCTTGTCTATCTCATCTCTCTAGCCGCACTAGCCTTTGCTTTTTTTGTCCTCATCCAATTCCTGACCGAAGAAACAGATCAATTGGTTGCGGATTTACAGCAAATTGCAGAACAAATCCAGACAGAATATTTTGGGGTTAGCTTCGCCATCCTCAACACAAATATTCAAATCAGTTCATTGATACCCACATCAACCAATTTTCTGACAGACATCATCCAGCCTGACCTCATGGTTGGTTTCTTGCAATCAACAACAACCAACATTGGCTGGATTGCCGTTGTCTTTGTTACCGCCTATTACTTGTTAAATGATTGGGATAGATTACGTGATTGGCTCTTTAAGTGGTCCCCGCCAGATTATGGGGACGACACGCAAAGATTATACAAAGAAGTGCGGTTGGTTTGGGATCGATATTTACGCGGACAACTCCGCCTCTCTTTAATCGTCGGATTGATTACAGGTATTTCTGCTGGTTTAATTGGTTTACCAGGGGCAATTATTTTTGGCTTATTAGCGGCCGTTTTTGATGTACTGTTAACTGTTGGGCCAGGGATTGTGATGATTAGCGCTACTATCGTTGCTCTTCTTGCAGGTTCTAGTGTCCTACCTGTATCCAACGAGGTGTTTGCTCTGATTGTATTGGCTGTATTTGGGGGTATTCAAGCTATTGAAAATGTGTGGCTTCGCCCTCGTATTATGTCAAGCAGTTTAAATATTCATCCGGCCATCGTCTTCATTTCAATTATTGCCTCATTAGCCTTGGCTGGCATTTTAGCTGCGCTCATTATCGTTCCCGTTCTGGGATCAATCGGCGTCATCAATCGCTACATTTATTGCAAGCTATTTAAGTTAGATCCTTGGCAAAATTTCCCCCGCCCAGTATCGCAAATAAAACGAAAGCCTCCAACTGAAAGTGTGGAGGCTGCAGTACAATCTGACGCCAATGGTTCGGCTGATGGGCAAACTGTAGAGGATGTGGAACCATCCTCCGAAGCTAAAGTGTCGTCATAATTTCAGGGCCATTCTTGGTGATCGCAAGAGTATGCTCATATTGCGCTGACAACTTGCCATCTGCGGTAACAACGGTCCATCCATCTTTGAGTAAAATCCACTGATGCGTACCTGCATTAATCATCGGCTCAATGGTAAAGGTCATTCCTGGGCGCAGTTTAATGCCACGATCAGGCTGCCGAATGTGGGAGACAGAAGGGGATTCATGTAAAGAACGGCCGATTCCATGCCCGCCCCATTCGTGAACTACCGTTACACCTTGTGTATCAGCATAATCTTGGATCGCTTTACCAATATCGTTGAGATAACCACCTGGCTGTGCTGCTTCAATGCCTAACCTTAAGCACTCCTTGGTGACATCCAATAAACGTTGTGTCGCTGGGGCAATCTCCCCCACCGGAAAGGTATAACAGGCATCGCCACAATATCCATTTAGCTTGAGCCCAATGTCTACACCAATAATGTCACCCTCATTTAAGATACGCTCATTAGGAAGCCCATGACATATTTCGTGGTTTACTGAAGCACAAATAACCCCAGGAAACGGTGGATGATTGGCACCACTCCCCTGATATCCTTTATACAGTGGTTCTGCCCCATTATCAGCAATATATTTCTCGACCTTCTGATCGAGCTCGTAAATATTTGCCCCAGGTTTGATGTTTTCTTCTAGCAATTGAAAACATTCAGCAACCATGCGGCCCGCATCGCGCATTTTAGAAAGAGCACGGCCGTTTTTTAATCTCATAGCAAAGTCCTTTGTAATTATGTAGGATGAAATCCTTCATCGCGGAGTATAACATAGCTGTTTGCGACTGGCATCAGAGTTGAGCGATGCTCATGTGTGCTTTATGCCCCGCCTGTCCAATACGTGATGTACAACGATCCAAGCCAACGGCCGTTTTTCGTTTGACATCATCAGGCACACCAATCGCATTATAAATCTTTGTTTTCAAAAAGATCATCGCTTCGCGCGATAACTCAGGAGGTGTTTCCGGGTGGCGTACAAGGACACCTAACCCCAACTGTTCAATGGCATCAAAAAGAGAAACGAAACGAATCACTGCATTAAAATCGGTTTTGAGGATGTCCAAAGAGAAGTTGTCGAGCAACAAAGTCAATGCAGATTCGGAAGAATATGATTTTTGCAGTTGTTGTGCATACGAGGTTTCTAAAAGACGAATCCAGTCTGTTTCCAACATAGGGGCTTTTACGGCCGTTTCCAAATCCAACAACAAAAATAGCTGCTCATCCCGCTTTTGCACTTGAAACGAAAGCTGCTCAACGTACTGCGTCGGCATCGTGGCCACGTCAGCAAACAACGCCCAGAACTCATCCTGCTTGGTCACAATCGCATCTGCAGGGTTGCCCAAACGCATATCTTCCCCTTCAAAACGGTGAATCCATGCGGGCAAATCATGGTTATCCAACTGCTTAAATTCATACTGGTTGGACGTACCCACTACCAAAATACCATACTTTGCCAAATTGGGGATAGTCGGTGAATAACCTGTCATTTCCACTTCATCCGCAAATAAAATACGCATGGGCAAGAGTGTGTCTTCAACAAAGCGCGCCAAATCCAGTTCATTCAGCGCGTGGTTATGAATATCCCACGCATAAAAATGCAGCAATTGTGTCCATTTTCGGACAGACAGTAAGCTAACCCGCGTACCACTGTAAGCCCGTTTATGCACGGGATGGATTTGCTCGAATTTTTCCATCTGGGGATGAATGTTATCGGGGAGATCCAATACGTGCCGAATCACATTGTCCAACAAATAAAGAAAGGTTGTCTTCCCCGTTCCTGGTCGTCCACAAATGATGATCGGAGGTACAGGATCGATGTTGGGGTTAATGACGGCCGTTTCCCCAACGACCTTCTTGTCACCCCCCCGTCGCGCCCGCTGCGCCAAACGTTTTGAAAATGATCTTTCTGTAGCAGCAGATGATTCCAAAACAATTGGTTTTGCTTTTGTGGTTGACAAAAAGCGCACAATCTCGCCAATGACATGGCGATGCTCATCCCCAAACTTGGTCGCATCCAAGCCAGCAAAGGTTGCATTGGCAACAACATTTTTCCAAATTTGTTCTTCAAGTTGCGTGGGAGAGAGTGGTGTTGTCATGGGGATAGTGCGTAGTGCGTAAGTCGTAGCTTTTCATTTTACGCACTACGCTCTACGCACAATTTATTTTTCCACTAGGTTACATCGACCAGTTTCGCTTTTGTCACACGAATCAAATCTTTGGCAGGCAAGATAATTTGCATTCCGCGCTGCCCAGAACTGACATAGATTTTGTCTTGCGTTTTGGCAGATTCATCAATATAGATGAGAATCCCCTTGTTGAGCAAGGCCAAAGGAGAGATGCCACCAACTTGCAAACCTGTCCATGTTTCCGCTTCGCTATGCGTCGCCATTTTTACTTTTTTGACAGCAGCGAGTTTGGCCACTTTTTTCAGATTGAGTTGGCGATTGGCAGGAATAACCATCAGTAATGGTTTACTGAAGCGCCCTGTTGGGGCTGGCGGCGCCACAACCAAACTTTTGAATACGGCTTCAGGCACAACCTCCAAAAATTGGGCTATCTCTTCAGCATCGCGCATACTGGTGTCGTAAACGGCCGTATCATAAGCTACCTTTTGCCCTTCCAACACCTTCATTGCTAATGTTTTTTCAGTCATCGTTTGGGTAAATAAGTAATTGAGTAATTTAGCAATCGAAAAAAATGGATCAATTACCTCATTACTCAATTACAATCATAAACTAATTATGCACTTTCATCTTTAACTGCAATTTCAATCAACTGCTGAATGCGTGGTAGCATGTCTGCCGGATTGGGGAGCAAACCTTCTTGCATCAAAGCGCTATCGTACAACTGCTCAATACTCAAATCAACAACCATCGCATCTGGTTTTGCTTCAGCCAAATGTGCCAAATCAATAATCAGAGGATGATTACGATTAATTTCTACTATTTTCTTCGGAATTTCATAATCTTCGTTGAGCAAACGTTGAATGCGGTGCGTTTCCGTATTGGCAGCATCAGCAGGGTTGACCAAGCGAATTGGACTCCCTTTTAAAACTTTTGACTCTTTTACCTCGGTCACACGGTCGCCCAACGTAGAAACAAATTTACCCACGAGCACATTAAACTCTTTTTCTTCCAGCTCCGGCTCTTCTTTCTCTTCATCTTCTGTTTCGGGCAGTTCAATTTCCGCACCATCCACATTTTTGAATGGCTTTTCTTTGTACTCGCCCAAAACAGGAGCGAGGAAAGCATCCAATGGATCCGTCCAGTATAAAACGTTAATTCCTTTGGCTTTGAACGGATCGAGATGAGGGCTAATGGCAGCTGTTTTTGCATCATCGGCAATCACATAATAAATCGCTTCCTGATCCTCACCCATTTGCTCCACATACTCATCTAAGGAAATCAATCCCTCTGCTGTGGATGATTTGTAGCGTAAGAAAGGCAAAATGTCTTCTTTGGCAGTGGGGTCGATGGCAATCCCTTCTTTGAAAACACGGCCGTATTCATGCCAGAAAGATTCGTATTTTTCGCTATCATCTTTAGCCATCTTCTTCAATTCACGCAGCACACGCCCTTTCACCAATTTTCCCAATTGGCGCATGAGGCGGTTGTTTTGCACCGTTTCACGACTGACATTAAGCGGTAAATCTTCCGAGTCGACGACCCCATCCACAAACCCTAACCATTGTGGTAACAAATCGGTGCAATACTCTTGAATAAGAACGCTGTGTGAATAAAGCATCACACCTGGATCTTTGCGCAAAGCCAACATGCTTGGCTCTCGTTTGGCAGGAATAAAGAGCATCGAGCGCACATTGACAGGTGCATCAGAGGAGAAGTGTACGGTCGCCAAGGGTTCTTCAAAATCCATGGTCATTTGGCGGTAGAAATTGGTGTAATCTTCAGCCTCAACGTCAGACGGCTGTTTCCGCCACAGTGGTGTTTGCTGATTAGCTTGCTCTTCACCCACATAAATCGGAAAACGCACAAAGTCAGAATGTTTCTTCACAATCTGTTTCAGCTTCCACTCGCTGTCAAAATCGTCCACATCTTTACGGAAGGTAATATGAATTTCTGTGCCTCGATCCTCTTTTTCGGCAGGCTCAATACGATACGTCTCGCTGCCATCAGAAATCCAAGCAACCGCTTTGGCCCGTTTTTTATAGCTGCGCGAAACAACACGTACCTCATCGGCAACCATAAACACAGAGTAGAAACCGACACCAAACTGCCCAATCACATCTTCCGCTTTGATGTCGCCGCCTTCCTCTAACTTGGCCAAAAACTCACGTGCCCCCGATTGCGCAATTGTCCCTAAATTGGTCATGATCTCCTCTTTGGTCATGCCAATACCCGAATCTTTGATGATCAATTTCTTGGGCTCACCTTCCGCCACTTCGGGAATATCTAGATGGATCGCCAATTCAGCATCGGGATCTAACACATCATGATTGGTCAACATCTCAAATTGTAAACGTGTCAATGCGTCAGATGCATTCGAAATAAGCTCACGCACAAAAATTTCTCGATCTTTATAAAGTGAATGAACCAAAATTTTTAGGACTTGTTTGACTTCGGTTTTAAATTGATAGGCGTTATCAGTTGTCATGTTTAACTACCTCTTCTCAAAAATTTTTTGTTTAAAGTTGTTTGGGTTCTGTAATTCACAAAAAGTTTTGTATAAAACTTGGCAAACATTGTAAATTACACAAGTGCTTTTCCGTCATTCGTTACACGAACGGCAGATATAATACCTCGATCCTGTTAGAGGTGCATTAGATCATACTTTAAAAGCCCCCAGCACTTTTAAAGTGCCAGGGACTATAATACATATTACAAACCAAACAAAGTAATTACGGCTGAAATTGTAAGTGGGCTTAACAAGGTAGCGATAATGACAATGCTGGTTACAGCCGTTGGCTGCAAATTAAACGATGTCGCTAAAATAATCGTAAATACAGCAGGAGGCATACTCGTTTCAATGATAGATGTAGAGCGCCCCAAACCTGTTAATCCCAAGAAGGTTGCCACAAGCACACCAATAATTGGCCCAACAATCAACCGCAATCCGACAGCAGGAATGGTTAAGCGCCAATCAATCGCACCATGTAAACTGGCCATCTGTGCACCCAGCACCAAAATCATAACCGGAATCGCGCCTTGTCCAGCAATCTCAATACCACGCATCAGCGGATATGGAATGATGATATTGGTCGTGTACACAACAATCGCGAAGATAGCTGCATAAACAGCGGGAAAGCGGATCAAGCGTTGCAAAGAAGCACGCATTGATAACTCACCAGATGAGGCAATAAAAATGCCCAATGTGTATAAAATCAAGGTACTCGTTGTGTAATATACAATTGCTCTGGCTAAACCGGGGTCACCATATCGCAGCTGATTCAATGTAAGCCCATAGTTGCCCCCATTCACAAACATGATAACGACGAGTAAAGCGGCCGTTTCGCGACGTGGCAAGCGCAACAATTTAGCAAATACAAAACCAATCCCCCCCATGATTAGAATGCTCAACGCCGCAAATAAAGCGAGTTCAGCAAGCTCTCCACTGGGTAATTGTGAACCTACAAGCGAAGAAAAAACAAGACAGGGACTCAGTACATATAAAACAACAGTTGATAATGTTTTTTTATCAATGCTCACCCATTTTTCTAGCGCAAAACCAAAGAAAGCCACAATAAAAATGGGTAGAATATTTTGGGTAATAACGGCGATCATATTGTCCATAACGGCCGTATCTTAGTGAAAATGTGGCAATACAAAAATTAGCAATTGTTTATTTCACATTTTCACTTCAGTAATCGGCAATGCCCTCCTTAATTAGAAGCAAACAATTTTGCCGATTACATTACCTGAAAATAAAAATCCCCGCACCTTTTGCAAGATGCGGGGCGTCAAACCAAAATCACAAATAAGGGCTAGTTGAGCAAATACTCTTCGTCATCCAAATCATCTGGTTGATTCTCTAAATAATCAAAGACATCTAGTTCTCCGCTGAGCAACGCCATCTCTTCCAATGATTCTTCGATGATTTCATGCACATCTGCAAACTCTTCATCCTCTAACAGGCTAGCTAAAACAGATTCGGCCGTTTCCCCACCAATTTGCGCCAGCGCTTGAATTGCTGCGGTTTGTACGCCTAGATCCTCATCTGTGGCCAACTCCGACAATTGAGGAACAGCATCACTACCACCAACAATCCCGGCAGCACGTGCCGCCTCTGCTTGCATATCAGGATTGGGGTTTTCCATTTCCGACAAGACAATAGCTGTCCACCGTTTATCCGCGCTAATTCCCATCGCAAAAACGGCACTCAATTGCATCGCAATATCCACATCTTCATACGCTTCTTCAATTAATTGGGCAACACGAGGATGATTAGCCGCACCCAACGCCTCTAGCGTCGCCCGACGCACAGGAACCGATGTTTCTGGTTTGTCATACTCAAGCAGCAACGCTTCGATAATTTTG
>JBNKHS010000210.1:0-7538 GCA_050290485.1 Promineifilaceae bacterium (SeqCode)
CTCATAATTTAATAAAAGTCACACCTTAACTAATATTTCAAGTGACACCCCCAATAGAATCTTTCACAAAGATAGTCACTCAACTATTCAAAGTAAGAGATCAAAATTAAGGACTTCATTAACATGAAAAAACATGCAGCTATCCATCCATACAAGTCCGTTAGTGTCCATTCGCAAATAAAATATGGAATTGGCGATTGGGCTTAAAGCAGCCGTTCGGTACGAAATCGCTAAGATAATTCCGAACGGCTACTTAACAGGTGACAACAAACTTTTAGACTTTGATTTTGAATATCAAGTAGAATATTAAGAGGCACTGAAAGTGATTCGTACTATCGTGCCGCAAGATTGGGATTGTGTATGTAATCCCTAAAAAATTTATGAAGTTTAAAGTATTAGTATGTGAAGCAAAGTTGGTGGAGCTTCATTTTAAACTTATTTACTCAGATAAGTTGATAAAAAGATTCAATCTGGAGAGACAATGAAAATTTTAGTTACTGGACATCAAGGGTATATTGGACCTGTTCTCATTTCCTACCTACAGAAAAATGGATTTGATGTAACTGGTCTGGACACATCATATTTTGACAACTGCATTTTGGGTGGCGAAGTGCCACAGGTTCCAATCATTCACAAAGACGTGCGCGACGTTACACCATCTGACCTCGAAGGATTTGATGGCATCATTCATTTAGCAGCCTTATCCAACGATCCCCTCTGTGATTTAAACCCCGATTTAACATATGAAGTGAACCATCGCGCATCTGTGCGTATTGCAGAAATGGCGAAAGATGTTGGTGTCAAACGATTCGTATTCGCCTCCTCATGCAGCACCTACGGCGCTGCTGGCGATCACCTGATTAACGAAGAAGGTAAATTAAATCCTGTGACCGCTTATGGCGAGTCAAAGGTGTTTGTGGAACGTGATGTGAAGGGGTTGGCTGATGCGAATTTTACCCCCACATTTTTACGCTGCGCGACAGCATATGGCGCTTCGCCTCGCTTACGCTTTGGTGTGGTTCTGAACAGCCTCGTGGCCTGGGCATACACCACTGGCCGTATCTACATGATGAGCGATGGCACTCCCTGGCGGCCAATCGTACACATCGAAGATATTTCTCGTGCTTTCGTGGCTGTGTTGAACGCACCACCTGAATTGGTATCTGCTGAATCATTTAATGTCGGGCAGAATAAAGAAAATTATCGTATTTCTGAGTTGGCAGAAATTGTTAAGGAAGTTGTGCCGAACAGTTACATTGAATATGCAGCAGATGCGGGACCGGACAAGCGCACGTATCGTGTGGATTTCAGCAAAATTGCCAATACACTGCCGGACTTCAAACCACAATGGGATGCCAAGAAAGGTGCACAGGAGTTGTATGAAATGTATCAACGCGTCGGCTTGACGTTGGCGGATTTGGAAGGGCCAAATTATTTGCGTCTCCGCTACATTCGGCAGTTGTTGGATGCGCATAAGCTGGATAACAATCTGCGTTGGCAGTCTGAAAAAGAAGAGATGCCTTCATGACCCAGATGAAATGCCCCATCTGCAAGTCAGATGATATCAATGTATTTTTTACGGCCGTAAACGTCCCGGTTTTCATTGGTGTGCAATGGCAAAGTAGAGCGGCCGCTGAAAGCTGCCCCAAAGGCTCCGTCAAGCTTGCTTACTGCGAACAGTGCACGTTTATCTTCAATCTGGATTTTGACCCGGCACTGCTGGAATATTCAGAAACGTATGATAATTCTTTGCACTATTCGCAAGTGTTTCAAGCCTACACAGAATCGATTGCCAAGCGGTTGATTAAACGATATGACATTCGCGAAAAGAAGGTCATAGATATTGGCTGTGGCAAGGGTGATTTTCTGGCTTTGCTTTGTGAGTCAGGCAATAATGAAGGGTTTGGCTTTGACCCCAGCTATGAAGCAGAACGTCTGGAAACGGCCGTATCCAATCAAATCACCTTCTTTCAGGATTACTACTCGGAAAAGCACGCTGCTTACCAAGGCGATCTTATCTGCTCACGTTACGTCTTTGAACATATTCAAAACCCCATCGAATTCCTGCAAATGGTGCGCCGCACAATCGGGGACAATCACGACGCTGTTGTTTATTTTGAAGTGCCAAACGTCGATTTGATCATCAAGGATTTGTCGGTTTGGGACATCATTTACGAGCATTGTTCTTATTTCAGCACCGGTTCGCTGGCGTATGCCTTTGCGGCCTGCGGCTTCGATGTGTGTGATCTGCAACCGGGGTATGATGGACAATTTTTAGGCATTGAAGCAAAACCCGTAGAACGGCCGTTTGCCACAGACATCCAAAAATGGCTCAATGCAGATGAAATGCGCCAAAGCGTTCAGGCCTTTGCCGACATTTACAAACAGCGCACAACATTTTGGCAAGAGTATTTCGACCAAATGCGTCAGGACAACCGCAAAGTCGTTGCCTGGGGAGGCGGTGCCAAAGGTGTCGCTTTTCTCAATTTTCTGCAAATTCGAGATGAGCTCGAATATGTCGTGGATATAAACCCGCATAAGCAAGGCAAATTCATTGCTGGAACCGGTCAGGAAATTGTGGCCCCCGAATTTTTGGCAACCTACCAACCTGACGCCATTATTGTGATGAATCCAATTTATCAGCAGGAAATAGAAACGGCCGTTCGTGAGCTAGGTGTTAACCCAGAGTTTATCTCTGCCTATTAGCCTTGAAATTGATAAATACAGTTAGTCATGGTTTTTTCTGCAATATTTCGATTATTGTGGAAAATACGGCCGAAAAATAACGGTGCGAATTATTGCTTGAAACACCAAATGTAATTTGCGTCACTTAAATTCAATTCAAAAATACGGAGGTTCCCCCGTGGACAATGTAATGGAAAAACCAAAACAAGAAAAACTACACTTCTCAAGCAACAGCAAATGCCGCTTTTGCCAGACACCCTTGCATCATACCTTTGTCGATCTAGGCATGTCGCCCCTATGTGAAAGCTATGTCAGTCACGAAAAACTCAATCATGTCGAGGCATTTTATCCCCTGCATGTATTTGTTTGTGACAATTGTTTCCTGGTGCAGTTAGACGAGTATGTAAACCCGGGCGAAATTTTTACCGAATACGCCTACTTCTCCTCCTACTCAGATAGCTGGTTAGCCCACGCCAAAAATTACACAGACATGATCACCGAGCGGCTAGGCTTGGATAAAGACAGCTTTGTCATCGAATTAGCCAGCAATGATGGTTATTTGCTGCAATACTTTGTGCAAAAAGGCATTCCCGTTTTAGGCATTGACCCTGCCGCCAACGTCGTCAAAGTTGCCGAAGAAAAAGGTGTCCCGACACTGGTTGAGTTCTTTGGCCAGGAAGTGGCACGTCAGGTCGCAGCAGAAGGCAAACGAGCGGATTTGATTCTGGGTAACAATGTCTTAGCCCATGTTCCCGACATCAATGATTTTGTTGGCGGCATGAAAATCCTGCTCAAGCCAGATGGTGTCATTACGATGGAATTCCCGCACCTGCTGCGCTTGATGGAAGGAAATCAATTCGACACAATTTATCATGAACATTTTTCGTATCTCTCCATCATTGCTGTGGAAAAGATTTTTGCAGCCCATGGGTTAACGGTGTTCGACGTGGAAGAGATTCCAACACATGGCGGATCGTTAAGGATATACGGCCGTCATACAGACAACACCGCCCTCCCCGTTACCGATGCCATCATCAACCTCCGTCAGCAAGAACTGGATGCCGGATTTACCAATTTAGCCAGTTACGAAACCTTTACCGCCCAGGTGGAAGAGACCAAACGTAAACTGCTTGAATTTTTGATCAACGCCAAACGCGCAGGTAAAACAGTCGTTGGTTATGGTGCACCAGGTAAAGGCAACACCTTGCTCAACTATTGCGGTATCCGCACCGACTTTCTAGACTACACAGTTGACCGCAATCCCTACAAACAAGGCATGTACCTACCTGGTACCCGCATTCCAATTTACGCGCCCGATAAAATTGACGAAACAAAACCAGACTATGTGTTCATCTTGCCCTGGAACTTTAAAGACGAGATCATGAAGCAAATGGCACATATTCGGGATTGGGGCGGTCAATTTGTTATCCCAATTCCTGAAGTAGAAATCATTCCATAAAAACAGAAAACGGTCATTTCGACTGGCGGGAGAAATCTTTTGAGTTAAAGTTACTTACCATAAAGATTTCTCCTCATTTCCTTTGTTGAAATGACTTGTTAAGGAACGGAAATTAAATAAGGCAACGAAGTTACTTCTATACCGTTCCTTTAAACTGACGATGCAATTCCGTATATTATTTCATCGTCAGTACTAATACCTACAAATTTCTTGTGATAAGAGGCAGCTAATGAAAGTAGTTTTATTTTGTGGTGGATTTGGTACACGCTTGCGCGAATATTCTGAGATGGTCCCCAAACCAATGGTCAACATCGGGTATCGACCGATTTTATGGCATGTTATGAAATATTACGCTTACTACGGGCATAATGATTTCATCTTATGTCTAGGTTACAAAGCTGATTATATAAAAAATTATTTTCTCAACTATAATGAAGCTCTTTCCAATGACTTTGTATTGACTCAGGGTGGCAAGAACCTGGAACTGCTAAACAGCGACATCAATGATTGGCGGATTACATTTGTGGACACCGGCCTGTCATCCAATATCGGCCAGCGATTGATGGCTGTCAAACCCTATTTGGAAGGCGAAGATATGTTTCTGGCCAATTACAGTGATGGCCTAACCAACTTGCCGCTGCCTGAGATGATCGAACACTTTAACGAGCAGGGTAAAGTGGCATCTTTCATGGGCGTCAAACCAACACAAAGTTTCCACGTCGTTTCACTGGAAGAAGATGGTACTGTCAAAGAGATCAAACACGTTGCGCAATCACAAACATGGATCAATGGTGGATTTTTCATCCTTAAAAAGGAAATTTTTGATTATATACAGCCAGGTGAAGAGTTAGTTGAAGAACCCTTTACACGGCTTATTGCCCAAAAGAAATTAATATCATATCCATACGAAGGATTTTGGACCTGTATGGATACGTTCAAAGACAAACAACGGCTGGATGAGCTTTATGAACGTGGTGGTGCACCCTGGGAAGTTTGGGAATCAAAATAAATGAATCAAATAAATCTTGGCTTTGAAACTAATAAACCATGCACCTTCCTCTGTTTAGGTGCTCACTGTGATGATATTGAAATTGGATGCGGAGGTACCATTTTAAAATTACTCGAACAATACCCCAATGCACATGTGGATTGGGTTGTATTTAGCTCGAATGCGGAACGTGCGGAAGAAGCACGCAACTGTGCCAACTTGTTTTTAGAAAATGCTGCTTCAAAAAATATCGTTATCCACGCTTTTCGTGATGGCTTTTTTCCGCACTTGTTTAAAGAGGTTAAAGAGTCATTTGAGGCGTTAAAAAAATACAAGAAACCGGATGTGGTTTTTACGCATTATCGGGATGACAGGCATCAGGATCATCGGGTGATTTCTGATTTAACGTGGAATACGTTTCGGGATCATCTGGTTTTGGAATATGAAATTCCAAAATATGATGGGGATCTAGGTATCCCCAATGTGTTTTCGCATTTGGATGAGCTGACGCTACAAAAGAAAATTGCTTATATGATGGCAAGTTTTCCATCGCAAACGAAGAAGGACTGGTTTACGGAAGATACAATTTATGCCCTACATCGAATTCGGGGTGTAGAGTCGCGTGCACCAGAAAAATATGCCGAGGCTTTTTACGGCCGTAAAATCACCTTCTAACCCCCACATCAAATAGAAGATTGGCTAACCCTAGCTATGCGAAATAATTTGTCGTGCAGCAACATTGATGTCGCCAACAAGATAACGCCAATGCCGCTTGCTCCATCTCACCAGATGAAAGTGACAATAAACTCTATCGCTCAAGTTCAAATGGACCTGCCACGGGGTTTTGAAGAATTCATACAAAATTCTCCAATTCGGGAAGATAAGCTTCCCTCTTTTACTTGAATCAAACCATTGTGTATAAGAATGATAGTCTGGACGGCCGTATTTATCTGTCCCAGCATAAGAAGCCAAAGATTGTTCATCATGGGAGCGCACACGCAATAGATTTTCAGGAATTTCATAAAAGCGCCCTTCCAAGCTAAGCCGTGAAAGCAAAACGCCATCCCCATGCCCAAAATTGCCCATCAAAGAGGTCTGTGCAAGTAAATCTGAACGAATCAATCCAAAGATTTCGTAACACATATCGCTGGAAAGCAACAATGCCGCAAACCGCTGCCGTAGGTTGGGAGAATTGGTACGTCCTGAAAAATCATAATCCTTGATGACTTCACCTTTGCTATTGATCTGGCTTGTGCTTGAATAACACAAAACAACGTCTGGATTCTCTTCTAAAACAGCCACACACTTCTCGACAAAGGTTGGAACGAGAATGTCATCGTGAGCCATCCATTTAAAATATTTTCCAGTCGCGAATTCAAAAGATTTATTAAAGTTAGGTGCTGCCCCCAAATTGTGTTTGTTTCTAAAATACTTTACGCGCTCATCCGCAGCAGCGTACTTTTCGCAAATTTCCTGTGTTTTATCTATGGATGCATTGTCTGTAATAACTATTTCAATGTTTTGATAGGTTTGTGCCAATATTGACTCAATGGCTTCTCCCAAGTAATTTTCGCCATTATATACAGGGAGCCCTATGCTAACTTTGGGTGCGTCTTGCATCATTGTATGTCTCCTTGCCTATCCTTAATCACCTATAAAGTACATTTTTGGTATCTACAGGCACTTTAAGACCAGCAATAAAACCCTGGCTTAATGCCACCGCTCGCCGAAAACCATGTGGTTTTTTAACTTGAAAAACCATTGTTAACGGAACCAGAAAGTTGCGAACAATCAGGTTATATAAAAGAATCGCTATAACTGAAAAATGTTTTGATTTTAGTGTTTTGGCGTAAATAGCTCCCAGACTAAACCAATCACGTTCGGTTAGTTCTCTAAACTGATCGTACGTACGAAATCCTAAATGAATAACGGCTGTTTTTGTCGTTTCCTGCACATGCCATCCGTTTACCAAAGCCCGCACGGCTATATCATGATCTTCACCTGAGCGGAAAATTGATCCCGGTCCTAATTTTTGATCAAATCCTCCAAAGGCTAATACAGCGTTACGACGCACGGCCATACTGGCCCCCATACCAATACTTTTGTAATATTTTTGCAGGGAATCAATCGTACGGTCTTTCTTGTAGACATAGTTGGGAATCATCCCCACATTTGAGTCAAATTCTCCGGGGGCGACACTTGAAAAGATTACGGCCGTTTTCGGATTATCTTCAAAAATATTCGTAATCGTGCCTATCCAATTTTCTGACACAATGCAATCGTCATCCGTATAGAGCACATACTTACCTTTGGCCTCGAGCAACCCCATATAGCGAGAGATGCCGGTTCCCTTTGTATCCGTTTTGATGTAGCGCAAACGCTTGTCTGAAGAAAAACATTTAATCG
>JBNKHS010000211.1:0-7520 GCA_050290485.1 Promineifilaceae bacterium (SeqCode)
TAGTTGATTTGTCTATAAGTAAGCGTTCGCCAAGAACTTAGCGATTTGGGAATGGGATAATTGAGTAATTGAAGGAGCAAATTACCCTATTACTCAATTCCCTAAACAAGTTGAGCGACAATATCTTCGCACTGCCGCTCAAACAAACCATCAAACAAAGTTTTTACGGTTTGGGGGCAGGGGTGGGGCAAGGTGTCCGTTACGGTCGGTTTGTTATAATTTCGGCTAATGACTTTGCTGTACGTCGTCAGAACATTTGGGACACCCTGAGGCCCAAAATAAGAGAGACTTTCACACCTCTACATTAACACATTTCCCACATCCTTTGACGTCAAACAAAAATAACAACCGGATTTATACACGTGAGTGGTCGAGTCCCATCGCTCCCGCGATCAAAAGTATTTTCATTTAACTTAAGAATACATTGTCCATCTAGTGTTTTTTAAGAGTTGTTGTAAAAATCCCATTATTTATTGACGAGAAAAGCACACTTATATAATACATTTATGCGTCGGATCTCGCGCATTGTGTCCTTGGTAGCTGATTACCAACTGGATTACTCAATCAGGGGCTACGATTAGCGACAACACAATTAACTGGAGCGCGGCGTCATTGCCCGCAGACAACACCACAACAATCGGCTTCCAAGCTGAAATTGTAGGCAACATTGGGACATTGCAAAAGCAGTGGTTACGTTTGATGCGGATACGATAGAAACACAAAATATGCTCTCTATTGAAACCGCGTATCAAATCTTCATCCCCGATGTTATCCAGCAAAGTTTTATAATCATAGTGCTCGGCTTCAAAATCTACATTTTCAGATAGGAAAGATTCCCCAAAAGCCAGAAATGATAAATACTTATCCTCTCACCATGCCCCCAAAATCACCCTTCATTATGCCCAGATACTAACGTCAAGGCTTGCAAAGATGGAATTTGATTCAATGCTACTTCCAAATTCTTTTCCGCAGCTTCACTCTCTGTTTCTGTTACCAACACAACCAAATTGCGATTTGTCGCTTCCGTCACTTCACACTCAGGCATCGCCTGCAGCGCACTAACCAACTCAGTTATCTGTCCTTCAACAGGGAACACCAAATAACTTTTAATAATCATAATCTACACTCTTTAAGTCGAGAACGAAAAGTAGCTTAAATTAAAACAGGCTGGAATCTTTTTCGTTCTCCTGAAAGGAAAGTCCGAAACGGTGTTTATTTTTCAACTTCTTTCCGGATTTTCCTTAACCATTTGAAAAATATGGGTTGTTTCAAAGAAAATCCGCAGATTTTACTGATTAAGCAGGTAGAAAATCAAAACCTGCATCATCTGCATAGCCTGCGGATAAAAAGCCTTAATAAGTGATAATATCACCTCTGAGGATTTGGGCATGTCTTCGTGCCCATGCATGAGAGACGCCCACGTCTCTCACGCCCCAGACATTTACTAAAGCTCTTTCAAATCGCTATTTAATATTGCCATAAACATCATTAATTTCGTAAATTACGCATTCGACCTGTTTCAATTGGTAACGCAATCTTGACCAATAACGTAAAGATAAACGCACCTAACGCCCAAATGCCCAGGGTCACTAATAATTCAATTGCTGTTGGCGTATATTCCACAATTTTCCCCCATTGTCCTGGAATGAACCCTGGAATAATCAACCCCATACCTTTTTCAATCCATACGCCCATAAAGAGCAACCCACATGCAAACAGCAGCAGTTTGTGATTTCTGCGTAAGGGATTAATTGTTAAAATCAAAACGGCCGTTAAATTCATCGCGATCGCCGACCAAATCCAAGGGCTCAACGCATCAAAGCCACGGAGCCCAAAAAAGAGATAAGTTGCGCTTTGATTGTGATGTGTTGGTGAGTAAAACTCAACGAACAACTCCGAGGCCAACATAATCAAGTTCACCTGTGCCGCAACCGTTACGACTAAAGCTAATTTATTGATCGTTACATCTTCAATTGGATACGTAGAATTGCGCCGAATGCCAAACAAGATGATGATCAGCAAAGCCGGCCCTGCTGCAAATGCCGAAGCCAAAAAGCGTGGCCCTAACAATGCTGTATTCCAGAACGTGCGTGAAGATAAACCCGCAAACAAAAATGCGGTTACCATGTGCAAAAGAAATGCCCAAAAAACAGACAAGAAAACACCAGGCAAATAGACATGTTTCTTTGGTTCTCTATTTTGGTAATGATTAAACAAAATGTAAAATGGAATAGTTAAGTTGAGGAAAAGATAGCCATTCAGGACAATCACATCCCACGCCAACATTGATTGTGGCCAATTGAAAATGCCAATAACAGGGATCATGTGCCATAAGTTTGCTGGGCCACCCATATCAACAACAACAAAAGCCAAACACATGCACAAGGCAGCTACAGCCAACCCTTCACCGATTAAAACTGCTCCTTGAAAATCTTTCTCGTTCAAAATATACGTCGGTAATACAAGCATCACGGCGGCGGCCGCAACACCTACAAAAAAAGCAAAGTTGGATATATACAAACCCCAACTAACGGTGTCATTCATCCCCGTAACGTGCAAACCCTCTCGCAGTTGAATCGAATATGCATACCCACCAATTAACATCAGCAGGGTCATCAACCCCATCCACAAATGGTATTTTCGACTTCCTGTGGTAACGGCCGTTAAACTATCTTTGATAAAGGAAACATATACATTCATAAGGCTTAATCCATAAAGTACCAAAACTTTGGCTCTGTACCTAAATCTTCCTTCAGGCGAAATACTTTCTTGTTTTTAAGAACCCAGCGAATATCACTATTCGGGTCGAGCAAATTACCGAAAATACGTGCACCTGTCGGACACGCTTCAACACAAGCAGGATTTTTGCCTTTACGCGTTCGTTGAATGCAGAACGTACATTTTTCTGTCACACCCTGTTTGCGCAAACGATTACCCAAATAATGTTGTTTCCCATTCACCTCTTCCGCCGAAATCACAGGATCCGCCCAATTAAAACGACGGGCATCATAAGGACATGCCGCAATACAATAACGGCAGCCAATACACCAATCGTAATCAACAACAACGATCCCATCGTCTTCCTTCCATGTCGCTTTGACAGGACAAACTGGGATGCAGGGCGCTTTTTCACAATGGAAACATTGGGTACCTACATAGTAATGCCCTTCAGCAGGGACTTCATGGTAATAATTCTCCGTGGCCTCATCAAAGTTCATCTGTCCTTGCTTGTGTTCATGAATGCGAATGTAGCGCATATCAGAAGCCCGATCTTGATTATTCTCTTCTATACAACCACGTACACAATCCATATAACCACGACATTTAGAAATGTTAAACGCATAACCATATAAAACGCCGGGAATTGGTCCATCCACTGAGATGTTTACCGTTTTACCTGTTTTCTCCTCATACAACCGTTCTAGTCGGTCAACAGTTTGTGCCTTTTCTTCATCACTCATCAAGCGGAAATTGCCTTTAAAATACTCATCCCACTTCAGCTCAGATACCGATGGTTCCGATGGACTGCCTGGAGTACAACCAAATTGCAAAGCGGTGAATCCCACTAATAAACTAGCCGCAATCATCTTCATCGCCTCACGACGATCAACTTTTGGATTGAGCTGCTTAAGGTTTGCTGCCAACGCTTCACGTGCCGCATCGCTATCCCAACCATCCCCTTGCTTACTCAAATGAATGATGTTTTCAAGCCGATTCAAGTCTAGGTCTTCTGTTAAAGCGGCTGCTTTTTCACGATTGAGTTCAGGGTCAACATCCATAAACATATTGACCAACATCTCTTGAATACCAGTTGCATCCGTTGGGAATGAATCATTGGCCTCTGATGAACAACCACAATTGCTGCCACAACTTTGCCCTTGTACCATTGGTGACAATGGGATGGGTGACATATTTGGTTTGTCACCTTGTGAGTCTAATCCTGCTGTCGCACTAACTGCTATCTCTACTCCATCATCACCAATCGTAAATAAGTTTTGTTGTGCTTCATGGGCCGTTTGTAACGGCTTGTATTCATATTCTGACAAAAGTTTTTTGTTAAAAATTTTCATGCATTATTCCCCAGTTCCACCGCCTGTAACTGCAGGCCAACGTTTTTCCCATTCTGGACTATGTGGATTGTGGCAACCAACACAACTTTCAACAACGCGTGGTTCTGCCCAGCCTTCCATACGTTTGCCATGTGCCCCGCCAACCCAATCATCGTATTGGGATGTGTGGCACTGCGCACAAACCTGATAGCTATGGTCAAATTCGACAGGTGTATCTGCCAAAGTATGCAAATAATCAAAGTTTTCTGTGGTATGACAGGTTGTACACGTCATCACATCAGCCGAAGCATGGTTGAGTGTGATGTTCCAATGTGGCTCTGTTTCTGTTTCGACAACATCCCCTGATTCTGGTTTATGGCAACTAGAACAAGGATACTTTTCTAGCTCGTTGGTATGTGTAACGGCTTGGAATGTTGCTGAGTTGGTTTCAACGTCAACTGTGTTGTACTCCACCAATAAATCTGAAATATCAACATTAACGGGTTCAGGATGCAGTGATGTATGTTCTAGTTTTGTCACCACGCTCTCGCTATGAGAATCCGATACGGCCGTACATCCTACAATCACGACAGTCAGGAGCATCAATACAAAAATAAAGTAGCGTTTCATCGTTCCCATTCCTCCCCTGTCTCGGTCAAGACGTGGCATTGGACACAATTTTCACGCTCTGGGTGTGTAACCCGGATTTCGACTGGTGCTGCTGGCCCTGCATGACAAGACGCACAATTGTTACGCATTTGCATCTCATGTGGGATAGGTGGCGGACTGTTCAACAAAACTGTCTCTTCCAATAATGGTGGTCCCGACCACCGTTGCCAATCTGACTCGACAAACAGTTCGGTTGTATTCATGGGCACATGGCATTGGTTGCAATTGATCAATTCAGGATGAGGCACAATTGGTGCGTATGCTTCATATTCGGGCACATAGTCCCCAGTGGAATGGCATTGCAAACAATCATTCCCACCAAAGCTCTGTGGATCAACTTCATGGGGCACAACAGGGGGTGCTCCATGGTAAGCACGCCCCGCATAATACTCCTCAAGGGTACGGCCGTTTTCGGGAAACCCTGATGCGTTCATACTGGCTATAAAATCAGCCGATTGCTCGAACTCTTCTACACGCACAGACCTTGACGGCGACCCATTACCCTCTAAATCACTCAACTCCACATCTTGTGAACTTTGCCACAAGCTCGTGCCCACAAGTAACACGACCGCAGCAAACAAGATGATGGTCAATAATATCATCACAATGCGTGATCCGACATGGTTATCATTTTGCATAGGATCACCTTTATGAAATTTTTTCAACACGCACTGCGCATTTTTTATAATCTGGTTCTTTTGAAATCGGGCAAAATGCATCGAGTGTCAGCTCGTTAATTAACATCGACTCGTCGAAAAATGGGACAAACACATGGCCACTTACAGGGCGACCCCGTTGGTCAATGGATGCTGGTAATTCCAGCGAGCCACGTGGTGAGACCAGGCGCACAATCTCCCCTTGTTGGATCCCCATTTCAGCCGCATCATCAGGGCTCAATTCCACATAACTATGAGGCATCGCCTGATGCAAAACTGAAACACGTCGTGTCATCGAACCGGTATGCCAATGTTCAACTACACGCCCTGTGCACAACCAGAATGGATACTCTTCGCTTGGTTCTTCTGCGGCTGGTTCATACGGCCGTTGCCAAATCCATGCTTTACCATCTGGTTTACCGTAAAAATCATAATCTTCTTTAGTTGTCGCTGGATCGTACTTCGCGTTATAACGCCATAAAGTTTCTTTACCATCAACAAATGGCCAGCGCACACCGGGACGTTCCTTCAAGACATCGTAAGGAGCCATACCATGTTTTGCACCTTCATGAAAACGTGTGTATTCGTTCCAAATTTGTTCAATATGATCTGATTCGTCCCATGGGAAAAGGTCCTCAAACCCCATACGTCGCGCCACTTCGATTAGCTGCCATGTGTCACTCATTGCCTCACCCGGTGGTTGCACCAATTGATTCCAATGTTGGGTGCGTCGTTCCGAATTGCCGAACATTCCTTCCCGTTCAATCCACATCGCCGAGGGCAAGATCACGTCTGCAATATCCGTAGTGGGTGTCGGGTACACATCGGAAACAACAACAAATCGGTCTTCTTTTAATGCCCCATCCCGATACCGTTTCAGCTTAGGCATGCTAACCATCGGGTTTGTGACCTGTATCCACATAAAGCGGATATCACCACGATCAAGGGCGCGGAACATTTCTGTTGTATGATAAGTTGGTTTTGGTGGAATATTTTCTACGGGCACGTTCCAAATTTCGGCTGCTAATTCCCGCGCCTCTTCACTGTCCACTGTGCCATGTGGTAATTTATGGGTTAAGGTTCCCACTTCGCGCACAGTACCACACGCACTTGGTTGTCCAGTTAATGAGAATGGGCTGTTGCCAGGTGATGAAATTTTCCCGACCAGCAAATGGATATTGTAAATCAAATTATTCATCCATGTGCCACGCACATGCTGGTTAACCCCCATACACCAAAAACTGGTCACTTTATAATTCGGGTTGCCATACAATTCTGCCAAATAGCGGATATCATTAACAGAAACCCCTGTCAATTTTGATACTTTTTCGGGAGTATAATCTTCTAAGAATGTCTTGAATTCTTCAAAGGAAATATCTTTTGCTTCGTCGGCAAAGGCAAACCCATCTTCAGTGCCATAGCCAATATTGGTTTTGCCAGATTTAAAGGTGCAGTGACGATTGACAAAACGTTCATGCACTTTCCCGTTACGAATGATTTCATAGCAAATGGCATTGGCAATCGCAAGATCTGTTTGCGGATTAAACATGATCGAACGATTGGCAGCCAAGCTGGTACGAGTTGAACGGGTGGCAAGGTCAACAATTTTGACGTTTCTACGCTTTTGACGTTGTTCTAACATGCGAGAGAAAAGAACGGGGTGCATTTCGGCCATATTATTGCCCCAAAGGACAAAAACGTCTGCATGATCAATGTCATCATAACAGCCCATTGGCTCATCCAGCCCAAATCCTGAAACAAAACCTGTTACCGCACTTGCCATACAGAGGCGGGCGTTGGCTTCGACGTTGTTGGTACCAATTGCGCCTTTGAATAATTTGTTGGCAACATACCCATCCGGGATAGTCCATTGGCCAGAGCCGTAAATAGAAACGGCATCTTTCCCATTTTCGGCAATTGTCTCTTGCATTTTTTGTGCAACCAAATCGAGTGCTTCCTCAATTGGGGTTTCAACAAGTTCTCCATTTTTACGGACATATGCTTTTTTGAGGCGATCTTTGCCGTAAAGCGCCATCACAGAGTGGTATCCTTTGACACAACATAACCCTTTATTCACTGGGCTGGCGGGGTCCCCTTTGACGGCAACAGCTCTTTCATTTGCTAAACCAATCAATAGGCCACACCC
>JBNKHS010000212.1:0-7517 GCA_050290485.1 Promineifilaceae bacterium (SeqCode)
TATTGCCATAAGCGGCAGCATCCAGATGCCCAATCTGCCATGGCCCATCCATCTCGTTTCCGACACACCAATAACGCACATCATGCGGATCGCGATATCCATGACTGGCGCGCAAATCTGACCAATAGGTGCCCTCTTTTACATTACAATATTCGACCAAATCAGAGGCGGATTGAATTGTGCCCGTACCCATATTGACGGCCATCATCGGAGCCGCATTGATCGCCGCACAAAATTCCATGAACTCATTGGTACCAAATTGATTACTTTCAATTGATTGCCAGGCCAGATCTCGCCGATACGGCCGTTTTTCTTTTGGTCCCACACCATCCAACCAATTGTAGCCACTAAGAAAATTGCCTCCTGGATAGCGAATCGTCGTATACCCTTGCTCCCGTAATGCTTGCAAAACGTCTGTACGTAAACCACGCTCATCCGCCAAGGGTGATTCAGGATCATAAATCCCCTCATAGACACAGCGTCCCATATGCTCAACGAAGCCACCAAATAGCAGCGGTGATATAGGCGCGATGGTGCGATTTGTGTCTAATAATATTTTTGATTTTGATGTAGACATGCGAAAACCTCTTGTTTTTATAAACACAACAGGTTACGGCCGTAACCTGTCGTGCTTTTTTGTAATGGTTTGGTCAGAAGATGCTAAGATTGGTGATTTACTGGCCTGCCATCCCTGTCGTCGTAATACCAGCAATAATTTTTCGTTGGAAAAAGGCGTAGAAAATCAATACCGGAACCGACGCAATAAACGCTCCAGCAAAGGCAAGACCACGTTGAATGTAACTGCCTTGTTGAATGACAAGCAGCCCAACGGGCAACGTCAGCATCGGTCGGTCACTAAGCACAATCAATGGCCAGAAAAGATCATTCCACAACAACAAGAATGAAAAAATAAAAATCGCTACCATCGAACCCCGCACCATCGGCAAACATACTTGCCAGTAGATGCGAAAACGCCCTGCACCATCAATACGTGCCGCGTCCTCAATATCAGAAGGGATCGCATAAAAATGCTGCCGCATCAAGAATATACCCAACACGGATGCCGAAGCTGGTAGCCAGATTGCCGAATAGGTATTTAGCAGTTGAAAATCACGCAGTAGCAAGAAAATAGGAATCAGCGTAATAGCTGCCGGAATCATCAGGCTAAAAATAAGTAGCGAAAACAGTAGATTTTTTCCTGGGAAATCCAATCGGGCAAAAGCATATCCGCTTAACGAAGACAAAAAGACAATGATCAAGGTGCCAACTGTAGAAACAATTAGACTATTAGCAAACCAACGTACGATAGGCAACGTCGTATCTGCAAAAATGTGCGTAAAATTAGACAGCGTGGCTGGTCGTGGAATCCATTCAATTGGAAAATTCAATTGATTTGATTCCAATGTAAATGCCATAGAAACCATATAAAGCATCGGAATAATCACGATGAAGACAAGCGGCAAAAACATCAGCCACATGACAAAGGTCCGTGAACGGCTCACTGTACGCAGCCGACTCGACTTCTTAGTAGTAGAAGTTGATGATGTTACTTGAGGTAGGGTTGTCATAAGTGTCTCCTTCGTTTTAATATTCAGCGCGACGGCGCATCGTCGAGAACAACACAATTGTTACGACGATCATGATCCCCGCCAATACAACTGAGATAGCCGAAGCGTAGCCAAAGCGGAAGAATTTCCACGCAGTTTCATACAAATACATCACAACGGTACGGGAGGCATTGCCTGGACCGCCAGCTGTGATGATATAGGGTTGAGCAAAGACTTGCATATGAGCGATAAATTGGGTCACAACCACAAACAACATTGTGGGCATGATTAAAGGTATTGTAATGTGGCGGAAGGTTTGTATGCGACCTGCACCATCAATTTTGGCGGCCTCATACAATGCCTCGGGAATGTTTTGTAGGCCAGCCAAAAATATAAGCATCGGGAAACCAAATGTCCACCATACAGTTGTTAATGATAATGCGGGTATAACAAGCGACGGCTCTCCCAACCATGAAATGCGAGGTAATCCCAAGAGAGTGGTCAAAAAGTAGTTCACTATGCCCAACTGCGTATCCCATATGCGGATACCAATGATTCCTAAAACAGATACTGATAAAATGGCAGGAGCATAAAACAAGACACGGAGAAGATTGCTGCCATAAAAACTTTGTTTTAATGCGGTTGCTACCAAAAGTGCCAATACCACATTCATGACGACCGTGAGCACCATGAAATACGATGTATTTTCCAACACTTCCCAAAAGACGCTATCGTTCATCAATGCTTGATAGTTAGCTGTACCGATGAATTCCTGTTCTGTAAGCATGATTTTCCAATCATACAAACTAATTTGTACACCCCGAAAAATGGGGTATAGAAGAAACACTAAAAAGAACAGGTAGTGTGGCAAAATGAAAAGATAGTTTGGTAATTGCTTACGCAAATTTTTTGTGCGTCGATTGGGAACTTTTACACTTTTATCTGCGGGAACATTATAAGTAGTCATAGTTACTCATCCTTCCTTTTAAGTAAGGCAAACATACGGGTTGCAGATAAATGTAATCAGATTACAGATAATTTGATTACATTTATCTGCTTTAGGAAGAGAAAAAATCAATTAGGGGCGGTCAAGGATGGCCTGGATTTGTGCAGCACCAGCCTCGAGCTCTGCGGCAACATCTGCATCTGCACTGGCTAGGGCATTACCAACGGCCGTTTCATAAGCCGTTTGGATTTCAATGAAAGCCTCGTGTGGAATGCTCGTGCGGCCAATGGCGTTGAATTGATCGGCTGCTGTTGCAACGGACTCAATGGCTTGTACTTCTGGTTCTTGCTGTACTGAAATTTTCGCAGGAACCTGACCAGAAGTTGCCCAAAAAGTACCATTATCTACGAGGTAGGTCATCAAAACCTTCGCTTTGTTCGCGCCATCTTCATCGACACCCGTGGGCACAGACATGATATGTGAATCCAGTTTAACTGCTTGATGGCCATCGGGAGCCAGCGAATTGATATACGCTGTTTTGGTGAGTGCAGCTACATCAGGATTGTCTTTCATGAAGCCACCCGTCCAGGTGCCTTCCCACATAAAGACGAGGCGGTTGTTGGCATACAAATCGCCTGCCCACATCTTGCCAGGTACAGCTGGTGGCGCGACGTGATATTTATACATCATATCATGCCAGAATTGGATGGCCGCAATGGATTCGGGACTATCCAAAAGTGCCTCCGTCGCGTCGTCATTGATAACGCCACCACCAAATTGCCATAAGGTGGTTGGAATCGTATAACGCGGCCAGGTAAATTCCATCGCCCAAACATCAACATTGTCGGGATCAAAGCCATCATCGGTTGGATGTAGCCCATTGACATCTGTGGTCAACATCTGTGCCCATTCGATAAATTCCTCACCATTTTGAGGCAGATTGTCGGAGTCAAGGCCAGCATCATCGATCAATTTGGCATTGTACCAAAGCATCCAGCCATGGTTGTCAAAAGGAACCGCCATCGTTTCGCCATTATAAGTAATCGCGCTAACCACTTCTGCATTAAAGTCATCTTTATTCAAGGTGCCATCCGCAAAGACAAGGTCTTCCATGGACAACATCAAGCCTTGCGATGCCATCTGGTTTACTTCGGCGGCATGGAAAATGACCATGTCAGGCGGAGTACCTGCCGCAACAGCCGTTGGGTATTTCTGGAAGAAGATATCCCAAGGATATCCTTCTGAACTAACACAAACATCTGGGTTTGCTTCCGCAAATTGTTCCAGCATGGTGGCAAAAACAGCACCATCAGTACCGGTTAAACCATGCCACAGAATCAACGGATCGTCACATTCACCAAAAGCGTTGATGACGGGAGTAGGTTCAGGTTCTGGGGCATTGGGATCAACAACTTCTTCTTCCATTTCCTCCATTTCTTCTTCGGTATCAGCGGGTTCGGCTTCAGGCTCAGCGAGCACAGTTTCTGGTTCTGATGGAGCAGCTTCTGGTTCTGAGCCGCCACAGGCAACCGTGAACAGGGCGAACAGCAACAATACAAACAAACTTACAACATATTTCTTCATCGTTCCTTCTCCTTATGGATGATGAGTCAATCTATGATGAAATGCGTACATGATTGACAATTAATTCAACACGGACAATTGTCTGTGCTGGGAATAAACCCTTCTGCAAATATCAACTGGCGCGCCAATAGAACTCACATGGCGAGCGTCAAAAACATTTTATTTTTTTGCAAATAAGTTGTAGTTTTACCTATTTAGAAGCATATTCTTGTAGGTGCTTCTATCATGTGGATTCGCGTTCAATGAAATCAAGGGTGATCTCAATACGACGGCTCGCGCCATTGTATTCGCCATTGATGCGTTCAAAAATTGCTTTTGAAAGATGCATACCCATTTTGCCTGGATGTTGGGCAATGGTGGTGAGGCTTGGCGATACCCAAGAGGCTGCCGGAATGTTGTCAAAGCCGACTATAGCAATATCTTCTGGAATGGTTAGGTTTGCTTGTTTGATGGCTTCCATGGCACCAATGGCCATCATGTCATTACTGACAAATACGGCCGTTGGACGATTGGGCAGAGAAACAAGCTTTTGCATGGCTTTATATCCACTTTCAGGGGACCAGTCCCCGACCTGCTCATAATCAGGAAACATCGTTAGTCCGGTATCGCGAAGCGCTTGTTCAAACCCGCGACGACGTCTTGCGCCTGCGGGGAAACGCTCCGTTACACCAATGAACCCTATATTTGAATGTCCTTTTTCTTGATGTAACCAGGTGACAACATCTTGCACCGCTTTTTCGTCATTACCATAGGCAATATCCACTTGCGGATGATTGAGATGTTGCCCAACGGCTGCGATTGATGCGCCCGTGCGCTCAATTAATTCGTCTAGATCATCTTCATTGAGGTGATAGGGAACCATAACAATGCCATCCACAGGGCGGCGAATAACAGATTCAACAAAATGTTTTTCACCATCAAGCATATGGTCTGAATTGGCAATCATGACATCGTACCCCTGGCCGAAGGCTTTGTCTTGCACTGATCGTACCATGGAGTGATAGAAGGGGTTGGTGATGTCGGCAATCATGATGGCAACCATACGTGTTTTTTGTCCACGTAGACTGCCAGCATGTAAGTTGGGTTGATACTTTAATTGGGTGGCCGCATCGAGTACACGTTGTCGGGTTTCTGCGCCGATGGGGATGGGTTGTTCTTTTCCACTGAGTACACGCGAAACGGTGCTTTGCGAAACATTAGCGAGCTTCGCAACATCGTTCATTGTGGCTGCTTTGCGATTAGATTTCCGTTTAGCAGAAGACATCAATAATCCTTTTGTCAATAGAAAGTAAAGATGATCGTAGAAAATTTACCAGCCAATGCTGATAAATACAACCTCAAAAACTTGAGCCATATGCTTGAAAACTTATGCATACGTATGCAGTATATCGTATTAAAGCATACGTATGCATAAATGTCAAGAAAACAATTGCCAGGGCGTGCTATGCAAAAATCTCGATCGTGGCTGTTTACTCGAGAGAAGATGGGGTTTAAAGCGTTTGATACAATACTGCTTTAACTCATTTGGAGCAAGATTTTTTTATGGTTTGGTTCATCATCGCCCACATTATTTCTGCGATTTTGTCGTTGATTCAAGTTGGCCAACAATCTGACAGAGACAAAGATCTAGAAGTTGTCATTTTACGTCACCAACTCGCTGTCATGACGCGTTTACACGCCAAGCCTGTTAGACCAAATCGAGCTGAAAAAATGACCCTGGCTCTGTTAACAAAAAAGCTAAGGCGTTCGACAACTCAATCTGCTGGTCAACTTCGTGATGTCATTCGTATCGTACAACCAGAGACGGTTCTGCGATGGCATCGAGACTTGGTGCGGCGAAAATGGACTTATGCTCAGAAAAACAAAGGGGGCCGACCCAAGATTCATCAGGAAAAAGAGCACTTGATTGTGCGCTTAGCCAAAGAGAATTTGCGCTGGGGTTATGGCAAAATCGAAGGGGAGCTGATCAAGTTAGGTTACACAGTTTCGATCACCACGGTTCGCAATGTTCTCGACCGAAACGGCATTGTACCGGCTCCGGTTCGTCATGGCTCAATTGGTTGGAAGACAATGATGAACCATTACAAAGAGCAATTGCTTGCCTGTGATTTCTTTACGATTGAGACAGTTTTTCTGCGAACTGTTTATGTACTGGTTTTTATCGAATTGGGTACCAGAAAAGTGCATTTAGCTGGCATCACCACTCATCCTGATGGCCGTTGGGTTGCCCAGCAAGCCAGGCAACTCGTTTGGCAATTTGAGGAAACGAACACCAGCTTTCGTTGCTTAATTCGGGATAATGATAAGAAATTCACAGATGCTTTTGATACTGTTTTTGAATCTCAAGAGACGCATATCATTTCTACACCCATTCGTGCACCGAAGGCAAACTCATATATGGAAAGATGGGTGAGAACCGTCCGTAAAGAATGCCTCGACCATCTCTTGATCATCAATGAAGCGCACTTACGGCGTGTTCTCAATGAGTTTCTAGAGTATTACAATGCGCGAAGGCCGCATCAAAGTCTTGCTCAACAATCTCCGATTCCTAGACTAGAACCTGAGACAACTGGCCAAGTGATTCGACGCAGGGTTTTGGGCGGAATCATAAACGATTATTTTCGTTCTCCAGACCAAACGGCCGTTTGCCCAACCCAATTTGATTTCAGCCTGAAAACTGATTTTTCAATCTTTATCAGGCGATAAGGAATGTTTGGTACGGCAGTTTGCTAGAAAATGACTCCATCTCACGTGCATATAACTCAAATCAAACCAGCTCGTCATTTATAATCGCATCATTTTAATTGCTTTCTACAAATTGTTTGTGAATTTGAGGATCAAATTCTCTTCCCAAATCACGATCTAGGTTTTTGCATAGTACGGTTAGATGTTGGGTGGGTGTTGGTAGCACTCGCCCAGCATTGCGCCAAGAAGTTATGCGATTGTTGTCACGATTATACTCGGCTAATTCCCCCTTTGTCAATTTAAAACAAAACGAATGTTCTAGCAGATTTTAGCTGCTAAAAAAGTGCTTTGCGATAGTGATTTTTGTTGATTCAAATGTCGCGTTTTTGTGACATTTGTCAACGCTTGTCTTCATGCTTGTGAAACGGTATCCTATAGGGGCGAGTTCAGTTATGTAAAACGGCCGTAATAATTAACCAACAATCAAATAATTCCCTTTACCGAAGAGGATTCGCGATTGAATAATTTTGAGTGCTTTTGTCCCAATGATTGATGTTGCAATTATGTGATTTTTGGAGAAATTTCTTTTGAGCTCTTTTTTTACGCTTCGTGAGTTAATACAAAGCCATTTTTCGTATGGAGAATTGTGCGAACTTTGTTTTGATATGGAAATTTCTCATGAAGAAGCACTTGGAACTTCAGGTCAGCGACTATCATTGCACATTATTAACCTCATCAAATATGCGCAGCAAGTC
>JBNKHS010000213.1:0-7467 GCA_050290485.1 Promineifilaceae bacterium (SeqCode)
AAACTGAATATTGGTAACTTGCCGCTTCTCGTGTAAATGGCGTCACTCCAGCTACAATAAGGATAGCTTCATCAACCTGTTTGTCCATAGGAAAAATCCACTGTCCTTGTTGCGCCTCATTTAATGATAATTGTTCAACCTGAACATCGCCATCGCTGAGGAGTATACGTTGCACGAGGAATTTTTGGGGCAAAACGGCCGTACTTCTCATGAATCCCTCCTGCACCCACCCATTTTCTGCTTCCGCGTCATCCCAAAAGTTAATTTCAGGAATGGCAATATCGTCAACGAAAAATCCTGCTTCGGTAACTGCACCATCCGTAATTGTCGCAAAGCGCAGCAAAATTTCATTGCCCGCAAACGAGGTCAAATCGGCCGTTTCTTCAATCCAGGCGGGGGCGATGCCCCCGCCACTATGTCCAGTGTACCCAGCGCCAAAGCTGTTGCCAAAAGGATTATCTAAGGTGGTCGATTCCGTTGCTAACAATGTCCAAGAACGGCCGTTATCCGTCGACACCATCACATACCCATAATCCCACCCCTCCTCAATGGCATACCATGTTTTGAAGGTAAGCGTTGCCGTATCTACATCGCGCAAATCAAATGCCTTCGTCATCTGCACATAAGAAGCATCAGCGGCAATGGATGCGTAAAAATATTCGCCGCTGGGCGGGGTTGTCTTGACTAACGGAATTTGTTGCGTGCCTGTAAACACAACTGTTATTGGCTGGTCACTGCTTATTTTGATGAAGTCAGCCCCAAATTGATTTACTACAGTTGTTTCTGTCTGGGGGAAACGACTGTGTTCCACCTGCACCAATTCAGGCATCGACAATTGCTCGTATCGGTACACGTCCTCACCACGCCCAATCGATGTTAAATAATTGGCCACCAGCCAATCCGCAAAAACACCCTCCACCGTAAGATCATGCTCAAATTCAGCCAACACCGCATCAATCCCCTGCAATCCATTCTCGGGATGCTGCACCACTGCCTCCATGAACGCCTGTCCAAAGCGCTCATATAAATAATGGGTAAACAGCGTCGTCGCCGCATAATGGCTAGACACCACCTCCGGTTCATGACTCACTGTCGTCAACTGGATATCGGGGCGTTGGGCATAAGTTCGCTGCCGATTGGCAGGAAAGCCGTTGAGTTCACTTGCCAGTTCCGACAAGCCCTCACCTAACCATGAATCTTCGTTACGATCCGTATGCCATTGAATGAGGTGCTGCATCTCATGGGCAATCGTACCTAGGTATGCATCAGTTCCTGGGCGCATCGCACTCAAATTAACGTACAACATTTCGCGTTGATTGGAATATGGATTTACGGCCGTTACAAACTCATCCTTCACCGCAAAATAAGCAGCAGCCACACCACCCAAATCCCCCACATGCAAAATATGCACCCGTGGATCGCCATCCACCCCAGGACGCCACTCTTCACCAAACACGGCCCGTGTTGTCGGCAAAATCTCAGACTCAATCCGCAGAGCATCAGCCGCCAACGCCTGCCGATTAACCCGTTGTCCAACTTCAACCCACATACTCAACTCATCTGAATGGTAAAGCAGTTCCGCTTCTATTTGCTCTGTTTCGTTGCTCGTCAACTCTGAATAATAAAAAGATTCGATATCGCCAACTTTGTAACTTTTTGTGGCAGTCACCGTCCTTGGGGCATCAGTACCACGTAATTGAGCCGTTAACAAAACAGGGTCGCGCTCGGGGATTGGTGCATTTTGCAATACAGCCAATACCTCCACAGCTTGACTGGGCACAGGTTGTGGATTGACCGTTGGCTGTGGAGAAACGGCCGTTTGTACTCGAGAACACCCAACCAAAAAAAGCAAGACGCAAAAAACGTAAAACGTATTACGTATTGCGTATTTATAATCCCTAACGCAATACGTAATACACAATATCAATACCCATAAAGCCATCATAATCTCCGCTCTCCAACAGCGCTGTTGCAAATCTCCAATTTCCCAAAAATTATAAATCTAGCATGATCTTGCGCAACTGATATAGTTCCATTGGGTTTTCTCATTGTGACGATCTGAGGGAAACGAGAAATATATGAAATATGCACACATAATCGGTTGGGGCAGCTACATTCCCGACCAAATAATGACCAATGACGATATTGCCAAAGAAGTTGATACATCGGATGAGTGGATCTTCAAAAGAACCGGAATTCGGCAACGACGTCTCGCTGGAGTAGAAGAATCGACAGCCACACTTGCTTTTGAAGCGGCAGCCCGCGCCCTTGCCGTTGCCGATATGCATCCTTCACAAGTTGATCTGATTGTTGTTGCCACGTCCACACCAGAATACATCTTTCCGTCCACCGCCAGTTTAGTGCAAGATTATCTCGGCGCGACCAAAGCAGGGGCGTTTGACCTCAGTGCGGCGTGTTCGGGCTTTGTTTATGCGTTAGATATGGCCACCCAAGCAATTGCCACTGGCTCTGTGCGCAATGCCATTGTCATTGGCGCCGAAACGATGTCCCGTGTACTTGATTGGACGGATAGAGGAACTTGCATTTTATTTGGCGATGGGGCGGGTGCGGTTGTGCTTAAAGGGTATAACATTGAAGGGGGGGTCAAAGCCTCCACCTTACGCTCCGATGGCTCAGGAAGTGACCTTTTATCACTCCCTGTCGTCTACAAAAACCGTGTGCCCACAGTTGGAGAAGAGTTCAGCAATGGACATGCCAACACCATTTCGATGAACGGCCGTCAAGTGTTCCGCTTTGCCACCAAGGTAATTACAGAATCCGTCAATGCAACGTTAAAAAAAGCAAATATGACCTTAGATGATATCGACCTTATCATTCCGCACCAAGCCAATGTACGCATCATTGAAACGGCCGCTAAACGATTAAAAATACCGCCTGACAAGTTTTATACAAACGTCCACAACTTCGGCAACACATCAGCAGCCTCCATTCCCATTGCCCTGTGTGACGCTGTCAATGACGGCCGTTTACAGCCAGATGATAACGTCATTTTTGTGGGCTTTGGTGGCGGTTTAACATGGGCAGCCACCTTACTGCAATGGAATGTGACCCCGCCCGAAATTTCGCGGCGACGTAGAGAGTGGAAACGGGCTCGTTACATCTACGCGCGTTCACGCTCCAAGATGAAGCGCATGCGCCGTAGATTAGTTGACCGTGTCTCGGCTTCTCCAACCCCAGATGCACGCCTCCGTGATGCTGAAAAGGAAAAAGATTCATAGTCTTTCCAAGTCCCCGGCACTTTAAAAGTGCCAGGGACTTTTTCTTTTTTAATTGGCAAAATCCCCAAAATCGAAGTAAAGTTCTGTCACATATTGACCACTGAACGTAAATGAGGATTTTTGCATGGAGATTAAAACAGTAGGCGTCATTGGCAGTGGCGCAATGGGCTCGGGGATTGCACAAGCAACTGCATTGGCAGGCTATCACGTCATCCTTTACGATTTGAATGATGCAATTTTGCAAAGTGCGCTACAACGTATCCACAAATCAATCGACAAAGGGGTTGAGCGCAGCAAGACAGAACCAGCAACAGCAGCACAAGCAAAAGATAACTTTACGCTTGCCACCACTCTTCAAAGCATGGAAACGGCCGATTTAATCATTGAAGCTGCGCCCGAAAAAATGGAACTCAAACGAGACATTTTCCGCGAGCTTGATGAGATCACACCTGATCACGCTATCCTCTCCAGCAATACCTCCAGTTTAAGCATCAGTGCCATCGCCGCGTCTACCAAACGCCGTGAAAAAGTTGTTGGCCTGCACTTCTTTAATCCCGCACACATCATGCGTTTAGTCGAAGTCATTCGTGGCGATTTAACCGATGACGCAACGATGAAAGTTAGTCAGCAATTTGCGGAAAGTTTGGGCAAAACGGCCGTAATTTGCAAAGATACCCCCGCCTTCATTGTTAACCGTGTGGCCCGACCATTTTATGGGGAAGCGTTCCGTTTGCTGGGCGAACAAGCCGCCGACGCGGCAACAATCGACACCTTAATGAAATCCATCGGCTTCCGCATGGGGCCATTTGAACTGATCGACCTCATTGGCTGTGATGTCAATCTTGCTGTGACCCAATCGGTTTATGACGCCTACTTCCAAGAACCAAAATACCGCCCGCATCCTATTCAAAAACGGATGGTGGAAAGCGGCCGTTTAGGGCGCAAAACCAAACACGGCTTCTACGACTATCGCGACAAATAACTGAGCGTAAGGGCGTCCCGTTGGGGCGCCCAAATTAACTGTTAATCATTCAAAAACGGCCGTTTCCCCTTCACTCATTTTCATTCAACAACACGAAACTCATACCCCCAATCACCACAACTGGTGATGCCTCTTCACCACACCCATCTGTATCCTTTCATCAAATCATCAAAGCAAAAAACATAATCAACTTATACAAAGGAAAACAGATATGACCACTCACACAATAAAGAATCCCAATCATATAGCCCGTCTCGCAGGATTTCTATACCTGCTCCTCGCCCCACTTGGTTTTTTCGGCGTAGCTTACGTCTCAGAGATTTTGATCGTACCAGACGATATAGTCGCCACCATCGACAATATCGTTGCTGCCGAATTTTTGTACCGCTTAAGCATGGCAAGCGCGCTGCTCATGAATGTCGTCAGCATTTTGCTGGCGCTTGCCTTATACAAACTGCTCAAGCCCGTCAACAAAGATATGGCGACCTTGATGATTGTCCTGCTCTTCCCTGGTGCGACCATTGCCATGCTCAACGAACTCAACCATTTTGCTGCGCTTGTGTTCAGCATGGAGATTACCAGTTCGCCATTTTCAGTAGAACAGTCGCAGTACTTTGTGACTCTCTTTTTGGATATGTATGAATTTGGTGCTTATATTGCAAGCATCTTTTGGGGATTGTGGCTGCTGCCTTTGGGCTATTTAGTCATCAAATCTAATTTCATGCCTAAGATTTTAGGCATACTGCTTTACCTTGCTGGATTTGCCTACGTCGCCGACAGTTTTACGTTATTCATTGCCCCACAAGTTGGCTTATCACTTGTTGATTATCTTTTCATCGGGGAAATAACGATTATGCTGTGGCTGATCATTAAAGGGGTAAACGTGGCACAGTGGCACAAAGTGAACCAAGCGTTTCAAGCGAAAAAAGCGGCGGCGCTTACGGGTTAGATAGATACGGCCGTTTTCTTACACTCAATAGGGAACGGAAAACGGCCGTTCACCATTCACAATTTCCCCACATTGATGATATTTGTAACCACAAAATATGAGCATCATCACTTGAGATTACTTTTTTGGCTTCCTACGATACGTTATGTGTGTTCCAAACAACGTAAATATCATTTATAAAACTATCGGCATACCTGCCGATGTAACCCCTACTCAATAAAATCATTTAGCAACCGTCCTTTACAATCGGCTATCCCCTCTTCAGATAACATCTCTTTTGGAGGGAAACAGGAGGGTCCATGGATTTTCACCTCTAACCAAATAGAACCTGTATCGTTAACACTCAATGAAAGGGGAATTAAAATGAACTTGTATAAGAAGCTCTTTGTAACTGTATTGGCATTAACCTTGTTATTAGCTGCGCAACCAACCTTATCCCCAGTGATAGCCGCGCAAAACACCCAATGTGACGGTTTGTTGACCGCATTAGAAAATGTACCCCCCGATAGCCCCGCATATGAAAAAATACAGGAGATGGCTCAAGAAAAATGTGGTGAAGCCATGGATTTAGCTGCGCTAGCAGCACTTTACTATAGTACCGATGGCGATAACTGGCATCACAATACCAATTGGCTTAGCGACACCGTTCACCATTGTGCAGGTTGGTATGGCGTCGTTTGCGTAAACGGCCGTGTTACTCAAATTGTCTTGTTTCAGAACAACCTGACGGGGCCACTTCCCCCAGAAGTTGGCTTCCTGACACACTTATACCACTTCTCACTTTACAGCAACAACATCACGAGCTTGCCTGAATCTATTGGCAATCTCAGTAACTTAAAAACATTCGACTTGTTTGGCAACGACCTAACCAATTTACCCAACTCCATTGGCAATCTCACCGTGCTAAACCGTCTAAGTTTGTTTAATAACCAGTTAACCAGCTTGCCCGACTCCATTGGCAACATTACCAACTTGACAACGTTGTCATTGGAGAACAACCCGTTAACAAGCCTACCCGATACCTTTGGTAATCTGAGCAATTTGTACGAGCTACGCCTGCACAACACTCAATTGAGCACCCTGCCAGAATCTTTTGGCAGTCTAGGCAATTTACAATACTTGACGCTGTACAAAAATGACAATTTGACCAGCTTACCAACTACTTTTGGCAACCTGACCGCATTGAAAAATCTTTCTATGCAATACAACAGCAACCTGACCAGCTTACCAGACTCTTTCGGCAATCTCAGCAGTTTAACGACCCTATACCTCAACCATACCCCATTGGTCAGTCTGCCAGATTCCTTTGGGAATCTCAGCAGCCTATATCTACTTCACTTGTACAACAATGATAATCTGACTGTTTTGCCTGACTCTTTTGGCAACTTGAGCAATTTGTACGATTTGCGCCTACACAACACCCAACTCGCCAGCTTGCCCAACTCCTTTGGCAATCTCCATAACTTAAACAAGTTATTCTTGATTAATACTCAACTTACCAGCCTACCCGACTCCTTTAGTGACCTCAGCAATTTAACGACACTAAACGCAAGTAATGCCTCACTCACCAGTCTGCCCGACTCTTTTGGTAATCTCAGCAACTTAACGGCGCTGCACCTCGCTGGTAATGAACTCGCCAGCTTACCAGATTCTTTGGGCAGTCTCAGCAACTTACAAACGCTTAGCCTACAGCACAATCAGCTCACGGGGCTTCCCGATTCATTTATCAATCTTGCCCATTTGGATTACCTCTTAATTTCTGGCAATACCGCTATCTGTTTTACAGAGCCGCAAGCTGCATTTATCGACAATCTTATTGCTGCCGATGTACGACCAGCAACTCCACTTTGTGCACCATAAAAAAACGGCATCAGTACAGATGCTGTGAGGATGCAAGAAAAAACGGCCGTATCTCTGCAATGCATTACAAAGAATACGGCCGTTTTCAACAACCCCGCCCCCGCAAAACAATCCTAAACAGCAGCCGTCAATGATATTTCCACCAAAATAGCAGGACTGGCCATCTTTGCTTCGACACAAGCACGGGCGGGGGCGTGCCCTTCCGGTACCCACGCATCCCAAACCGCATTCATCGCTTGAAAATCATCGATGTTTTTAAGGTAAACCGTTGCTGATAGCATCTTCGTTTTATCACTGCCCACACTTGTCAGTAAGGCATCCAGTTTTTCTAACGTGGTGCGGGTTTGTTCTGTAATGTCAGCATCATAATCTTTGGCGACCTGACCACAGAAATAGACCGTTCCATTGTGAATCACCGCACGACTCATCCGCTGGTT
>JBNKHS010000214.1:0-7458 GCA_050290485.1 Promineifilaceae bacterium (SeqCode)
TCAATTCCTAAAACAGTTAACCTTCGGGTTAGCTGTTTTTTTAGCGAGCGCGATACTGTAGCGCTTCAGCCAAATGAGCTGTTTGAATCACTTCTGAATCTCCAAGATCCGCTATCGTCCGTCCGACCTTAAGTACACGATGATAAGAGCGTGCAGAAAGGTTCATTTGTGCCATTGCGCTTTTCATTAGCCGACTACTTGTTTCATCCAATTGGCAAAGTTCGTGCACCTCACTTGGTCCCATTTCTGCATTACAAAAAATTGTACTATGTACAAATCTTGCTTGTTGCATCCGCCGTGCATTATTAACACGATCTCGAATTGTTTCTGAAGACTCACTCTTATTCAGTGATGTCAACTTTTCGTATTCCACTCGCGGTACATCAACATGTAAATCAATTCTATCCATTAAGGGACCAGATAGGCGCTTTTGATACCGTGTAATCATCGCATTAGAACAAGAACATTCATGGGTTGGGTCACCAAAATAACCACAAGGGCATGGGTTTTGTGCCGCGACGAGCATAAAATTCGCAGGATAAGTTACTGTTCCTGTAGCTCGTGAAATAGAAACTTCCCGAGGATTTCCTTCTAACGGTTGGCGTAGCACCTCAATCAAACGTTCTCCAAACTCTGGAAGTTCATCAAGGAAGAGAACCCCTCGATGTGCTAACGATATTTCTCCTGGACGAGGCCATGCACCACCGCCAACTAACCCTGCATAACTAATGGTGTGATGTGGCGAACGAAACGGCCGATTTCTGATCAGTGGCGTATCGGTAGGCAGTAAACCTGCCACACTATAAATCTTGGTAACCTCCAGTGCTTCATCTACCAACATTTTAGGCATGATGCCGGGAAGTGATTTCGCCAGTAATGTTTTCCCCGCACCGGGAGGTCCAGACAAAAGAACATTATGGCTGCCAGCAGCCGCAATTTCTAAGGCTCGCTTGACATGTTCTTGGCCTTTAATGTCAGCAAAATCAGCAGCATAGGTTGGTTCATCTCCGAAGACTTCATTTATATCCATTGTATAGGGGGCAATCGGGGACAGCCCTGTCAGGTGGCCAACAAGCTGAGCAATATCTTTTACAGGAATAATTTCTAAATCAGGGATCAGTGCAGCTTCTCCGACATCTGTCTCAGGCACAAATACGCGTTTGCATCCTTTGTGCCGTGCCAATGCAGACATCGACAAAATCCCTTTGGTGTGCCGTGTAGTGCCATCTAATGAAAGCTCGCCAATAAACATGGCATCAGCCAACTTGTCTGTCCAAATTTGCTGGGTCGCAGCAAGGACACCAACAGCAATAGGCAAATCATAAGCTGGCCCTTCTTTACGTATATCTGCTGGCGCCAAATTAACTGTGATTCGCTTTTCCGCAGGAAACATATGTCCGCTATTTTTGATCGCGCTATGGACGCGATCTCGGCTCTCGCGAACGGCCGTATCTGGCAGCCCAACTAAGTTAAATGCAGGTGCACCGCGAATAATATCCACTTCAACTTCAACAACTTCAGCTTCCAACCCTACAATTGCACAACTTGTCACCTTTGCCAGCATAAGACCTTCCCCAACTTTAAAGCATACAAAACAAACACCCAGCATCTTTAGACAAATAGATGCCAAACCAGTTATCACAATATAAATTTAATCCAATACTGACTTTGCTAACTTATACAGAACCTGCACGAATTGAATAGATTGTCTAAACAAAATCTATTTTATGACTTATTTGTTATTGGCAATCTAAGAATAAAGGTGCTACCCGCCCCATTATAACTTTCAGCCCAAATTTCCCCACCGTGGGCAACAGCAATTGAATGGACAAGTGCTAATCCTAAACCAGCACCACTAAATTTATTTTGTCCATCTTCACCACGATAAAATTCATCAAATATGTGCGGCATATCTTCTTCTTTAATGCCATCTCCCCTATCCTGTACTTCAATATAGACACTATCTTCTTTTTCTTGCATAACAATCTCGATTTTTTCGTCCCTTGGTGAAAATTTAATCGCATTATCAACAAGATTACTTAAAGCCGTGCGCAACTGGGCCGGATTCCCCTGAATAGATTCGATACCAGGAGCTGTCGTCAACACCAAGGCAACACGTTTAGAAAGTGCAATTTCTTGATATTCATTGACAACCTCAGTGACAATTTCAAGTAAGTCGCACGCCTGATCAACTGGGGCTATACGATTGTTTACTTTTGCCAGTTCAAGCAATCCATTCACCATTCCCATCATCCGATCCGCCGTTTGCAATATTTCTTGGGAGATTGCCTGTTGTTCATCGCTCAATTGATCTGTTCCTTCAAGCTTGGTAACGAGGGCATTGATTTCTTCAAGTGGGGTCCGCAAATCCCGTGACATCGTAGTCACAATTTGATCTTTAGACTTATCGAGTTCACGAATATGGGTGATGTCATGTAGTGTTAAGATACGGCCGTTTCCCGGTACGGGTCCTACACGTGGCAACCAAACAGAGTTATCTGATAACACAAACTCTTCAGGTTGTGTTTCATCATCCAACAATAAATTTGCCAACATTATCGGTTGAATTACCTCTCTTGCTGGTTTGCCAATAACATCCTTCGAGAGATGCAATCGCCGACGTGCTTCATGATTTAACAGATGAACGTTCCCTTTGCCGTCCGTCATCACAATTGGATTCAAATTATGCTCTAAGGTCACTTCCAATTGTGTCTCTTGCGATTCGGCTGATTCAAAAAGCAACGCATTCGTTACCGCAATAGCAATCGCCGATGCAATAGATAACGCTCGTTCCACATCTTGATCATCAAAATCCCCATCAACCTTATTTAAAAGCTGCATGGCACCCACAATTTCATCTCTAAATACCAGTGGAACACACAATAAAGAACGTGTATGAAATCCTGTTTCTTGATCTACTTGGCGATAATGAAACGGATGCGACTCTACATCATTGGTATAAACATACTTACCCGTCTCGGCAACAAGCCCCACAATCCCTTGCCCTAAAGGCACTTCCATGGTCGTGAGAACATCAGATGGTGTACCTACATTGGACAACACGCGCAAACTTTCGCGGTTATCGTTTACCCACCACACAGATGACGCTTCAATATTCCAACTATCATGCACTTGTTGAATCGTCAATTGCACAACTTCATCTAAATCTAGCGAGGATGTAATTGTACGTGTAATTTCAATAAGCGTATTTAACTCTTCTAACCGCGCGGTGAGGGCAAGATCTGCAGCTTGAAAGACACGTGCATTTTCAAATGCAATGGCTGCATAATCAGCCAAAAATCCGAGTAAAAACTCATCCCGCTTTGTGAACGAGCGAAATGCCTCTACATTGCTAACACCAAGCACCCCAAGCGTAATCCCACGCAATTTCAGCGGCACGTATAAAACAGCGCGAACAAAATATCCTGTTTTGATTTTGATGCCCTCATCATTAAATTGTGACTCGCGGAAAGGGCTGCCTGTTTGCATGACCTCTCCCATTTGTGAGCCACTAATGGGGATAATTGCGGGTTCGTCCCCTTTCTCGCTTTCATATGCTTTTAGCAAATTATTGGCTTCATCTGCTAACCAAATGGTGCATTCTTCTGCATCCGTTAAATTAATGGCAGCTTCAATAACCCGTTCCAAAATCTTATCAACGCTTAACAGAGATGTGATCGCTTTTCCAATATTCGACAAGGTCTTCATCTCGTTGGATTGTCGGCTCATCTCCACCTTGACGCGGCGCATCTGCTCGGCAAGCTCTTCTTTATCCTGATGCAAGCGTGTTTCGACTAAAGCGCGATCAATCGTTTCTACGATTTCATCTACCGTAAATGGCTTGATGATGTAATCTTTTGCACCTAAACGAAATGCCTCAATCGCACTGAGTTCTGATCCATATCCTGTCATTAAAACAACAGGTGTACTCAGTGATTCCTGTGCCATTTGTTGCAAAACTTCAATTCCGGTAATTTCTGGCAAATTAAAATCAAGCATCACAAGATCAGGATTGTTTTCTCGAATTAACTGCAATCCTGTTTGACCATCGAATGCATGAAGTGATGTGTAACCAAATGTAGGCAATAAATGCTGGGTTAGATGATTTACTATTTCTTTACTGTCATCAATAACTAGGATACATTCACCGCTCATAGGTAGTTCCAAAAAATATTGCTTGTTGTCGAGGCAATCCTCTACTTGTGATTTGATAGACTACTATTTAATAACAAATACTTCATCAATGAAGTTACTTATTTTACAACTGTTTTAGGAGCATAGCTGAATTGTTGTTTTTTGTAGTGAAAATGTTGGTAAATTAGATGTGGTTGGTCGTTGGAACTCAGCACTCTTATCATAACTTATCTCTTCCACGATGGATTATAACATAATAAAAGCGCACTTCGATAAACGGCCGTAAATCCTACCATATCTCCTATCTTCATCCTGACCATAACCATCTTTGACAATTCAATTTGAGACATTCTCTGAGGCAAACTATAATCCCGCTAATCCTATAAATTCCTAAACTGGAGAACCATATGAACCGTGAAATTCGTGCCCCAAGAGGCACACAATTACATTGTAAAGGGTGGCTTCAAGAAGCTGCCTATCGCATGTTACAAAACAATTTAGACCCGGAAGTGGCTTACGATCCTCAAAACCTGATTGTGTACGGAGGTCGTGGTCGTGCAGCACGCAACTGGGAAGCATTTGATGCCATTCTCGCCTCATTACGTGAACTTGAAGATGATGAAACATTGCTTGTGCAAAGTGGGAAACCGGTTGCTGTCTTTCGTACCCATCATGATGCCCCTCGCGTCCTCATTGCCAATTCCAACATTGTGCCGCATTGGGCCACACAAAAGAACTTTGACAAGTGGGAAGCGGAAGGGCTGATGATGTATGGACAAATGACGGCGGGTAGCTGGATTTACATTGGCACACAAGGTATTTTGCAAGGTACTTACGAAACTTTTGCGGCCGCTGCCAAGAAGGCTGGATGGCCTTCCCTCAAAGGGAAATGGGTCGTCACCGCTGGCCTTGGTGAAATGGGCGGAGCGCAACCTTTGGCCATTACAATGAATGGTGGCGTTGGTTTAGTCGTCGAGGTTGATGAATGGCGCGCCAATCGGCAGTTAGAACACAAATATGTGGACGAGGTTGCCGAAGATTTAGAAGAAGCAATGAAACGAGTAGACCATTACGTCAAAACAGGTACACCTCGCTCAATTGGGCTGATTGGCAATGCAGCTACCGTTCTACCTGAACTTCTTGAAATGGGTTTGGTTCCCGATATGGTCACAGATCAAACATCGGCTCATGATTTCCTTGCTTATTTCCCGCATACTTTGAGTTATGAAGACGGCCGTAAATTACGCGACAGTGACCCCGATGAATTTGCACGTCTTTCGGCACAATCAATGGCTGTCCATTGCGCGGCCATGGTTGAGTTCCAAAAACGCGGCTCGATTGTCTTTGACTACGGTAACAATCTGCGTCAGCGAGCCTACGATGAAGGTGTTGAAGATGCGTTCTCTTACCCAGGATTTGTACCTGCTTATATACGGCCGTTATTCTGTGAAGGCAAAGGGCCATTCCGTTGGGTTGCCCTCAGCGGCGATCCCGAAGACATTTATGCCACAGACAAAGCAATTCTTGAACTCTTCCCCGAAGATGAAGCGTTACATCGTTGGATAAACATGGCCCAAGAGCAAGTCCAGTTCCAAGGACTTCCTTCCCGTATCTGTTGGCTGGGGTATGGGGAACGCGCCAAAGCTGGCCTTAAATTTAACGAGATGGTTGCCAGTGGCGAATTAAAAGCACCCATTGTCATTGGGCGTGATCACTTGGATTCTGGATCTGTCGCCAGTCCTAATCGTGAAACTGAGGGGATGAAAGATGGCTCCGACGCCATCGGCGATTGGCCCATTTTGAATGCTTTAATAAATACCGCAAGTGGGGCCACATGGGTAAGCTTCCATCATGGTGGCGGAGTTGGCATTGGCTACAGCCTCCATGCAGGGCAAGTTATTGTTGCCGACGGCACGCCAGAAGCAGCAGCACGTCTACAACGTGTACTAACTGTAGATCCAGGCATGGGCGTGGTTCGTCATGTTGATGCAGGCTATGAATATGCTATAGAAGTGGCGAAAGAACGGGGTGTCAAAATTCCGATGATGCCCAAATAGATTCTTTTTAGCAAGAACCCATTCATTTCAAGTCTCTATAAAACTCATTTTTATAGGGACTTTTTTCTCCCTATTTAACTTTACGTAACAATAAAATTATGTTAAGATATTAGCCGAATTTCACTTTATGTAAAAATGGGTTCGCAGTCCAATCCACCCAATAAAACTAAAAATTTACCTTTGAATGGTTGTTTGCTGGAGGATTCTATGTCTACAAAACGCATCTCTTCTTTATTTATTTTGCTATTGTTGGTTTCACTTGTCATTGTTGGTTGTGAACGACCAGATCCTTTTGGCGGTGGCGGAGAAGAAACAGCAACCGCAACACCAGACCCCAATGCCGGCGGCGGAGATAATGGGCCCGGAATCGTTGAACAACCTGAAACGGCACCTGAAACGGAGTCGATTGGTGAAGGCCCAGCAGAATCTGAGATAGTTGAGGAAACAGTAGAAGAATCTGTGACTGAAGAAGCAACGGAAACTGAAGCAGATACGCCAACAATGGAAGAAGGTGAGGCGGTAGCAGAAGAAAATGAGATAGAAGAAGAGTCAGAAGAGGCAATGGATGAAGAGGACAGTACAGGTGAAGATACGGCCGTATCCGGAGAAGATTCTACAGAAACAACAGAATCAGAAGAAACACCATCCGAACCTGTAGATTCCACAATCAGCCAACCTGTAGACAGCACCACCCCTAGCAATACTTCTCCCATGCCTCCAGCAAGCAGTTGTCCTGTAACCCACACAGTTCAAGCAGGTCAAAATCTATATCGGATTGGGCTGCAGTACGGCATGTCATGGGTACCCATTGCCAATGCCAATGGGTTAGCCAATCCCAACGCCATTTATGTGGGTCAAGTTTTGATCATTCCCGTTGCCGGGTGTGCGCCAGTACCACCTACACCGATTCCCCCTATTCCAGGAACAACCTATGTTGTGCAATATGGCGATACACTTTACTCAATTGGCTTGAAATTTGGGATTAGTTGGGTACAAATTGCCGAGGCCAATGGCATTGTAAATCCCAACCAGATTTATGCTGGGCAAGTTCTTAAAATTCCTGCAGCACAACCGGGCCCAACCCCTAACTTTACACACCTTGTTCAATATGGGGAAACGCTGTACACCATTTCAATACATTACGGTGTACCTTGGCAAGCCATTGCGACTGCCAATCAAATTCCCGCCCCTTACATTGTTTATGCAGGACAAACAATTATTATTCCTGGCAGTTGGTAATAATCAGCAATAACGACTTTCATTTTCC
>JBNKHS010000215.1:0-7447 GCA_050290485.1 Promineifilaceae bacterium (SeqCode)
TGATTCGCAGCATCCTCCTTATCCTGGGTATCGTCGGCATCATTTTCGGGGGCTTTTCTGCCATTGGCACCTATAATGCCAAACGGATGTTGGCCTATTCCACTTTGGCCCAAGTCGGGTTTATCTTAGTAGGTATTGGCTGGGGAACCACACTTTCAATTACAGCAGCACTTGTTTTTGCCTTTAATCACAGTTTGATAAAAGCAGCGATGTTGATGCTAGCGGGCTATGTCGCCAGCCGTGCTTCTGTAAAATCTGCGGCGTTTGCAATCGTGCAAGGTGTCGGACGGCCGTTACCGTATGCAGGAGTTCTCTTTTTTGTCGGCAGCCTTGCTCTAGCTGGTATTCCACCAACGAGTGGATTTATTAGCAAACTTCTCCTCTTTTCCAGTGGCATTGATGCCGAAACTTTCTGGTCTTTGTTGATCATTGGTGTGTTTAGTATTTTGACTTTGATTTATACAATGCGTGCTTTCATGCGCATTTGGTGGCAAGCGCCTGTCGCAGGAATCACAACAAAACCAACAGGGGATCACCTTTTATCCCCAACCCTACTTATTCTTATCATTCTACTATTGGGAATGTGGGCAACACCACTTGTCGATGTCGCTGAGGCCGCTGCCATTTGGTCTTTACAATCGGCTGATTATGTTACGGCCGTTTTGGGTGGATAACTTATGAATAGATTTCGTTCAATATTCGCTTTAACACTTGTTTACTTGGCGCTAACCGCCAACTTAGAACCGCTCAACATCTTGGTTGGCATTATTGTCGGAACTATTGTCACCTTTTTATTACCCACGTCTGAAACAAAAATGAACCCTGCTCGTTGGCCCCAAATGGTTTGGGCATTGATTCGCTACATTTTATTAACAGCGTGGGATCTCATTGTCAGTGGGATTCAGGTGGCGCGCATTGTGCTTACACCGAACATGCCTATTCAACCGGGGATCATTGCTATTCCCTCAAAAACAAAATCTGATATTGCCACAGCTTTCAGCGCCCACGAAATCACCTTAACACCGGGCGAATTTGTCGTCGAGATTGATGAAGAGGGCATCATGTATACACACGTTCTCGATGTGCAACGATCTGAATCCTATGCAGAAAAAGCTCAGGAACAACGTCGCGATTTACTGGAGAAAATGATTCCATGACAAATATTTTGTTTATTGCCCTCTACAGCTCCTTAGTCATTCACATTGTGCTCATTGGCATTGCCGTTTGGCGTGTTTGGCGCGGTGAAAACGTTATTGATCGCTTGATGGGCACGGAGCTGGTAACCACACTGTTTTTAGCAGTTCTCGTTTTAATCGCGCTCATCTTTGGAGATAGTATTTACATAGACGTTGCCTTGGGGCTTGGCGCACTTAGCTTTATCGGCACAGTTGCCTTAGCTAAATATTTGGCCGATGAGCAAATGTTTTAAAAGGTTGAACATGAGTAATTTAGAACCAATCTTCCAATTCATTGCCCTGATTGCCATTATCGTTGGTACATTTTTCTCGATTGTCGGTGTGCTTGGCTATCTTCGTTTCCCCGATGTTTATACACGTCTGCACGCCACTGGGAAAGTGGGAGTATTTGGCGTTGTTCTTTTGCTCGTTGCTGCTGTGGTTTGGACGCCGTTGGGATGGGCAAAGGCGGGTCTTTTGATTGTCCTGTTAATGGTTGCCGGCCCAGTTGCAACTCATGCAATAGGGTCTGCCGCTTTCCGCATTGGCATCCCTATGAAAGATAGTTCTCGCAATGACCTTGTCGAAAAGAATAAAGAAGCATAATTTACACCTCGAAACATAAGCGGTAAGGTTACCAAATATCCTATATACCATTCCCAAAACTCCTCTAAAATGGGAACTGTATGATCGAAAACAACATGTTTTACGATTTCGCCAAAACAAAGCGTGCACTGAAGTACCTGGTATTTCGCTCACAAACTCTGCATATAGTAGTCATGTAAAAGCGCGAAATACTTAAATAGCTTTTTGGATGCTATTTGACATCATAACTATGTGCGTATTGCAAAAAAGCTATACTAGCAACAGCAACAAATGTGATGGAGTGGGATTAGTATGTCTCTGGACAAAAATAAGGTAACTCAACAGGAATGGTTGATCGCCATCTGCATTGCCTTAGGAACGGCCGTTATTGGGATGCTACCCTATTTGCTTGGCAGTAGTCTTGTCCCCGAGGGCAAGTTTTACACGCAATTGATCATGAATCCTGAAGATTCGCAAACGTATTGGGCCAAAATGCTGCAAGGCCTAAACGGGAGTCTCATCTACACCATCCCCTTTACACCAGAACCGCATGAAGGAACCTTGTTAGGTGCGTTTTATGTATGGCTTGGCTTGGGTGCCAAGTTATTTGGGCTCTCTTTAGTAAGTGTGTGGCATTGGTCGCGCATTACGTCAGCAATCATCTTATTCCTCATGACATTTCGGTTTGTGGCTGAATTCTTAACAGACCGAGCAGCCCGCTGGACAGCATACCTCCTCGCCATGTTTGGTTCAGGGCTGGGATGGCTGCTTTTTGCGGTAGGAGCGCCTTATTGGCTTGGGGCATTTCCTGTCGATTTTAAGCAACCGGGTGCGCATCTCTTTTTTACCGCACTTACTTATCCGCACATCACATTAGGAACGGCCGTTATCCTATTCGATATCCTCGTCCTAAAGCGTATTGGTGATTGGCGTCTAGAGACTGGCAAATGGAAACTTGTCGACTCTGAAGAAGCACAGGCACGCAAGAGCAAAACCTGGCTATACGCAATGATCGCTGGTTTCACCAACGTTCTATTGGGTCTTGTCTACCCCTTTTTAATTTACATCGTCGCCCTAACAGCACTTCTCTACTGGCTGTACCTGTGTCGGCGCAGTCGTGCTTTATTATGGCAACAAGCCTTGATGGTTGCTGTCATGTTTGTTATTCCTGCCCCGCTCTACCTTTATTACCTCAATGTCTGGATCAACAATGACATTTTTCGAGCATGGGATGCGCAAGCCGGTACACCATCGGCCCCACTCCCTCACTATTTGTTATCTTTTGGGATTATGCTTTTGCTTGGACTTTGGTTTTGGTGGAAAAAACCAGAAGAGCGACGCCACTTTTCCATTTTATGGATGTGGATCATAGCCGCAGCTCTGCTCTTATATTCGCCTCTTAATGCGCAACGTCGTTTCGTTCAAGGTGTGCACGTTGCCTTTGCCGTTTTGGCAACGGCTGGTCTCGTCCTCGATCTATTACCCCGCGCGCAAAAAACATGGACGTGGGTGGCAATTACAACGCGTCCCCGCTATACCACGGAGAAAATGACCCGTTTTATTTTGGCCATGTTTTTGCTCTTTATGTGTTTATCGAATATTTACCTCATTTTGGATATTACTCGTGTGGCCGTTTTAGAACAGCCCGATCCCTTTTTCCGTCCCGCAGATGAATTAGCGGCAACAGATTGGCTCAAGGAAAATGCGCCTCATACGGCCGTTATTATCGGTGATTATCAAACAGGCAACTTGGTCGCTGCGCATGCTGGGCAACGGGTCATGTTAGGGCATTGGGCAGAAACAATTGATTTTGAGGCCAAAGAAACGGCCGTTTCTAAATTCTACGATGCCACCACAGATGAGGAATGGCGCAACACCATCATTTCTGATTTTAATATTGACTATGTATGGTACGGACCGCGTGAACAAGCATTGGGTAATTTTGATCCGGCCACAGCTCCAAATTTAAACCCCGTTTACAGCAATAACACAATCACCATCTACGCCATAGAGATAGAAAAGTGACGATTCCCCTATATTTTGCAAACAAGACCCAATACGGCCGTCTCTAAAGTTGTAAAGTTACGAACCTTTCCCTACAATTCACCACGTTTAATGTAATTCACAGAAGCTGTTTTGAAATACATCTCGAAAAATCGTGAATTACTAAAGTGAAAACGTAGAAATCGCCCTTCGATTATTTCAAAGCCCTTTCGCGTTTTCACAAAAATCAACATTTCCACGCAAGTCATTCCTTGCTGATGGTTTAAAAAGAGGAAAATATGAAAGGTTTAATTTTAAGTGGTGGCACTGGCTCTCGGTTACGGCCGTTAACCTTCACCAATGCCAAACAACTCATCCCCGTTGCCAATAATCCCATTCTATTTCGTGTCATCGAAAGCATTCGTGACGCGGGCATTACCGACATCGGTATTGTTATTGGCAGCACGGGCAAGCAAGTTAAAGAAGCTGTTGGGCGTGGTGGACGATGGGGCGTCAACATCACCTATATTCAACAGGATCAACCATTGGGGTTAGCCCATGCCGTCAAAGTGTCCGAAGGTTTTCTCGGTGACGATAGTTTTGTCATGTTTTTGGGCGACAACGTCATTCAAGGTGGCATCAGCTCATTGATCTCTAAATTCGATGAAAACGAATGGAACAGCCAAATCGTCCTCACACGCATCGAAAACCCCACCCAGTATGGTGTTGCTGTGCTTAATGACGAGGGTTACATTGACCGACTGGTGGAAAAACCAAAGGTTCCCCCTAGCGATTTAGCACTTGTTGGCATCTATATGTTCGACAACAACATTATGAAGGCAGTTCATGCAATTCAGCCGTCAGCCCGTGGCGAGCTGGAAATTACCGACGCCATCCAATGGCTCATTCACAATGGTTATACTGTCCATCCCTACATCCATCGCGGCTGGTGGATTGATACCGGAAAGCGGGATGATATGCTTGAAGCCAATGACCTCGTTTTAGAAGAAATTGAATACAAAACAGAAGGGTACGTCGACCGTGACAGCAAAGTTGGGCGCCGTGTTACCATTCAACGTGGCGCTGAGGTGATCAATTCTGTTGTTCGTGGCCCATCGATCATTGGCGAAAACACCCGCATCGTCAACAGCTATATTGGCCCCTACACGAGTATCGACCATGATGTGACTATTGAAAACAGTGAAGTCGAACACTCAATGGTCTTGGAAAATAGCCAAATCTTGGACATTGAAACCCGCATTCAAGATAGTTTGATTGGACGCAATACGATTGTCAAAAAATCGCCCATCAAACCCAAAGCATTGAAACTCACCATCGGCGACAACAGCGAAGTAGGCATTTTATAAGGATGAAGGATGAGGGATGAATTATGAAGTCATTCTTCATCCTTCTCCTTTCGCCCTTTTATTATGAGAGCTTTATTGCAACGTGTTTCCCAAGCAAGTGTCACGGTAAACGGCCGTATTGTTGGTAAAATCAATCATGGCTACGTCATTTTACTAGGTGTCACCCACAGCGATACCAATCAAATTGCCGATTGGGTCGCCAACAAAGTGGCTGGTCTGCGTCTGTTTGAAGATGATGCGGGTAAGATGAATCTGGAATTGCGCGATGTTGAGGGTGAATTTTTGGTCATTTCTCAATTTACATTGTATGGAGATGCGCGTAAGGGAAAACGGCCGTCTTTTGTTACCGCCGCCCGCCCCGAACAAGCCGAACCCCTTGTGGACTATTTCATCGAAAAATTACGCGAGCAAGGATTTAAAGTCGAAACAGGCGTCTTTGGCGCACACATGGATGTTGAAATCCATAATGATGGCCCTGTCACCCTAATGATTGAACGTGAAGCCGAATAAAATAATTTTGTAGCGGGCAGACCTGTGTGTCTGCCCGTTTTAGGTGAACACATCGGTTCGCCCCTACAAAGGTTTGTTTTAGAGGAAACGACACCGACTGCGCCGACCACGATGAAGAAAATGTAGGAGACGCGCCAGCGGCGGCGTCTCTACAATTGTTATTTTCAGAGGAGTTTCCCATGGATCTAGGATTAAAAGGAAAAGTCATTATGGTTGCCGCGGCCAGCAAAGGACTTGGTTATGGTATTGCCCAAGCTGTCGCCCAAGAAGGGGCACTTATTTCCATTGCCAGCCGCACAGAGGCCGACATCATTCAAGCCGCTATGCAACTACAACGGGAAACAGGCACAAATGTAATGGGCCATGTTATGGATGCCACCAATCCCCAAACAATTCAAGCGTGGACAGACGCCACCATCGCCCGATTTGGCGGCATTGATGGACTCGTCGTCAATGCTGGCGGTCCCCCTGCTGGCAGTTTTGATGATTTCGATGATGCAGCGTGGCAAGCTGCTTTTGAACTGACACTTATGAGCAGTGTACGCATGATTCGTGCCGTATTACCCACTATGCGCGAACGTGGTGGGGGCTCAATTTTGGCCATCACATCCAGCTCAGTGAAAGAACCGATTGATATTTTGCTGCTCTCCAATGTGATGCGTTCTGGCGTTGTTAGCTTGCTTAAGAGTCTTTCGCGCGAATTAGCTGGCGAAGGAATCCGTGTCAATAATTTAGTCCCCGGACGGATTGAGACGGATCGCGTGCGTTCATTAGACCAAACTGCAGGTACAATGTTCAATCGCACATCAGAAGCGCAAAAAGCGTTGATGGAGGCAGAAATTCCATGGGGACGATACGGCCGTATTGATGAATTCGGCAAAGCAGGTGCATTTCTCCTCTCTGATGCCGCCTCCTACATCACAGGTGAAACGCTCATCGTCGATGGTGGCACAATGAAAACCGTTTGGTAAGCATGACCGAAAAAGAGGCAAAACAAATCATCAAGCAGCTGAAAGCAGGCAAACGTTTTATAACCCGCTTTCAGGAAGATGAATGGGGGATTGATTATTTGGGAAACGGCCGTTTTCATAAATGGTCACGTCAAGGCATGTTCGAAGTTAAAGAATCATCCGAAAACGTCGATGAAGCTGAAATCATCAGAACCTTGTCCCTGTACCAATTCGACACCATTAACAAACGTCTACGATAATCATACTATGTATCCATCTTAAAATTAACCGCGGAGATACAGAGGGCGCAGAGAGTAAACTGCATTTTCTCTGCGATCTTCGCGCCCTCTGCGGTTTTTTGGATATGTTCTACGCTCAACTTTCCCGTTTTCCACAAAATCTTGTACAATCGCCTCATCATTCATAAACGTTAGTTATAACGAGAGAGATATGGCCAAACATATTCTAGTCGTCGATGACGACGCCCTCATGCGTCGCAGCGTCAGCTTCAAACTCGAACAAAACGGATATCGTACCAGCACTGCTGAGTCAGCCGAAGATGCCATTGCCATCGCCCAACGCGACCAACCCGACCTCATTTTGCTCGATATCGGGCTACCCGGCATGGATGGTCTCGAAGCAATCCGCCATCTGCAAAAAGAACGTAATGTCCCTGTCATCTTCGTTTCTGCCCGCCGTCGCGAACTCGATACCATTTTGGGCCTAGAGATGGGAGCCGATGATTACATCACCAAACCATTCGATATGGATGTCTTGATGGCTCACGTCAAGGCAGTTCTACGCCGCACCAGCGGCAGTGCCTCTCCTAATGTAGCGCCACAAAAAAATGCACTTACCGTTGGCGATCTACAAATCG
>JBNKHS010000216.1:0-7431 GCA_050290485.1 Promineifilaceae bacterium (SeqCode)
GGTTTGGGGATGTGGTGGACTGCAGCTCAATGCCCGTGGCTACTTAAATTACAACCAGCCTAAAACAGATACCATTCCCGCAAGCGATAGTGTGCGTCACTTCTGGTTCTTCTATGGCGAAGAAAATGATATTGTCGACATCACTACCTCAACTGTGAGTACACCACCCAATGATGACCCAGCAATGGTCATTTCAATGTATGATACAAACGGGGATTACATGGAATCGGATGGGGATGAGCTTTTGTTCTGGGATGTCGAAATTACTGATATTTTGCTGCCAGAGGATGGCTTGTATGCCATTTGGCTGGAAGAACTAGCCTACGGTGCTGCAGAATATACAGTTTCTGTTTCTAAACAGTAAGTTTGTGCCGCCAAAATATGAAAAGGAAGTTGCTTATTAAACAGGCACGATTTCATGTGCACATTCATAAATATTTATTGGGCATAGTTTTTGTATTTTCAATGATGATATTGCTCTTAGCCTGTTCTTCACAAGATCCCACAACGGCACCCCCTGCCGTAACCGCGACCCATTTAATCAATCTGTCTCATCCCTCGTCAACACCATCTTTAACGCCAACAAAATCGTCTACATCGACACGGACCTCAAGTGCAGCACAAGTTCCATCCCCAACATCCTTACCTCTGAATTCTGTCTTGGACGTCACACCATCTGTTATCCCAGTAAAAACAGCAACCTCGATCCCCTCTGCCACGATTATGCCTCATTCCACATTTGGAATTCATCTTTCTTTAGAAATGTGCAAAGAAACTGAGCATTTTGTTGTGCAATGTATTGATGTTGATAAAGACGTTTCAGCTATCATAGCATCTCAACTCGAACATGATTTTGAAAGAATAACAACACACTTAAATCATCAAACTGTAGAAAAGATCAATGTAAAAATATATCCTAACCTCCAATCGTTTCACGCTGCTGTAGATCATCAGCTTGGTTCTGAGTGGTTTGTCGGGCAAGCCGAATCAGGCGAGATTCGGATGGTCACACCATTAAACCCGGGCCCTAAACATACATTTGACACAATTTTATCGACGGCAGTTCACGAGTTCACCCACCTAATTATTGATGAAATAACCGACCAAGAACTACCTGCATGGCTAGATGAAGGGATAGCTGGGTACGAAAGTGGGCAAAGGCAGTCTCAATTCATTGCCACACAAATAGATAGTTCTCTCCCAACTATTGCAGAACTTAATTTCAATTCAGGCACGGATTCGAATATTATTTATGCGTTCTCTTATACTGTCGTTGAATTTATTGTACAGAAATTTGGTTACGATGATGTCGTCAAACTAGTCGCCAATGAAGGAAATTTTGAAGAAGTCTTAAGCATGTCAGAAGAGGAATTTGAACAAGCCTGGCAGGAATTTATCATAGCTGAGTATAGTCAATTTCAAGAGGGTTAAAATCTTATTGACCTTTGCAGAAAGACTTCTTGTCCAACTAGGTGTACTCAAGCCACTAACATAATGGCTTATACACAGTTACAATTTTTGCCGTAAAACGGCCGTAATTTGCTCAAATATCTGTGCTTGAGCAGAATCCGCTTGATCATGCATGATCGGATTTGCCTGGTTAATGCTCTGTGAAATGGTTGTCGTTAAAGGAATCCGCCCTATTGTCGGCACACCATCCAAAGCTGGTGGTTTCCACTGTTCAGACCGTTGAAAAATCTCATGTTTTTCGTCGCAAGTTGGGCAAATAAAATAACTCATATTTTCCACAATTCCCAAAATTGGAATTCCAGCCTCTTGGTACAGCAGCAATGAACGCCCTGCATCTAATAAACTCAAATCTTGTGGCGTCGTTACAATCACGACGCCTTTAAGCGGCACACGTTCTACTAAAGCGGCTTGCGGTTGTCCCGCCGATGGGGATAAATCGATCAACAGATAATCTAAGTTGCCCCATTTGACATCACGCAAGGTTTGCACAACTAAATGGCCAATTGCATCAGGGCTACGCGCAGGATCTATCACTTGATTCTCAGCAACCAACAAGCCCACAGACATAATTTTAAGCCCAAATCGCTCTAAGGGATTAATATATGGGGGCGCATCTTTTCGTCTGGCCACAGCAGCAAAACCTTCACTTTGCTTCTTGCGATGAATACCCAACATAATGGGCACATTAGGGCCATAAACATCTGCATCGAATATCCCCACTTTAGCGCCGCTCTTTTGCAAAGCCAATGCCAAATTGACGGTGACCGTCGTTTTACCAACGCCCCCTTTGCCACTCGCAACGAGTATGATGTTTTTAACATTCGGTAAAATGATTTTTGTAATCATACATCCACTTTCTTGCCTTCAACACTTATCCGCATAAACAAACAACAAAAAACAGATACGCAGAATGTATCTGTTTTCATTTTACTCCAAAGGTGCTCTTCCGAAACCAATTTAATTCACTTGAGACAAAATGGCTCTTACCTGGGGTGCGTTGAGAAACTTTTGGCGTAAGGCATTATCCTCAATTGGATAAATGATTTGATCGATAACTTCCGACGCGATGCGATTGTGTGCCTCTGTCAAGCCTGCACTTTCGGCAATGTTGGCTAATACCGAATGAACACGCCATAACAAATTCTTCTGACCGGTTTCATGTGCCCAAAATAAAACCTGTTGCCAAATCTTCTCGGCTTCCTTGGGTTCACCATTGGCGCAATGGTATAACCCTAAAATATAGAGCGCACGCGCATGATACCCACGTAAGTCATCAGCTTTTGCCATCTGCTCTAATTGATCGGCATAGTTCTTGGCAACTTCAAGCTGATTGTTTTCAATTTGAGCATAAGCCAAGGAATATAAAGTTTGCATCGTCATATCTTTGTTTTCAAATTTTTGGCTTGTCTGCAAGGCTTCTTCTAAATATTGAATACCCTCTTCCAACTGTCCCAGATAACAAAGGTCAACACCTAAATTACGACGGACATCAATTGTTTGGTTGGGCATAGCTAAATGGTTGGCAATCTCAAATCCTTCGCGATGATAAATAAGAGCTTGTTCCATATCAAAAATGGATTGGTACACCTCACCTATATTGTTAAGCACAATCGACGTTTCTAGTTCTCCCATTTTTCGTGCAAAGGGCAAAGCTGCATCATAGGCGGCAATTGCTTTATCAACCTGTCCTAGCTGCAAATGGAGGATGCCCAACCAATTCCATGTCCGTGAAATATTCTCATGATCATCAATTTGTCTGAAAAGGGATAGGGCTTTATTTAGCTGCGCCAATGCTTCATCATAGTTTCCGAGGTAAAAGTAAGTGGAGCCCAATCCTAAGTAAGCTTGGGCACGGCCGTTTACATAGTTTAATGTTTCAGACAATTGCAACGCTTCTTTGTGCTTTTGCAAGGCCTGGTCGTATTGACCCATGCTGGTAAATTGTTGTCCTAGTTGGGTAATGGCAATAATTTGTTGACGACTGTCTTTGGCTTCGCGATGATACTGTTCATAAGTCGCCAGCGCTTCATTATGCTGTCCCGAACGCCGTTGTAACATCCCTATCTCACGCAAAGCCGCAAGGCGCAAAGCACGAATTTCACTATCCTCTGCATTGGCATCGGTTTGGTTTAATACGGCCGTATACTGCTCAATCGCTGCATTATAGTTATGGGTTTGACGGGCTTCATCCGCCTGTGAAAACAGTTGATGTAACTCTAAATTGCTCATAGATTCCACTCCGGCGCTCAGTGTACCATAGACAAAGTTTTGCTTTCACTATCCAAAAGTCCTTTTCACGTAAAACTCACTATCATTGGAAGCAACAAACCTCTGCTGGTTTAAATTCAACAGAGGTTTAGCATGATCAGTTACATGTTTACTTGATTTGTGTGAGCAAATTGTTTAGTCTAGCATCCCTTTCAGTAAGGCGCCAAACCCGCCAATAATTAAGAAGACAGGCCAAACACTTCCCCAATCTAAATTAAACAAAAAGATGGAAGCAATAAACGTAAGGATGAGGCCACCAACAAATGGCCCACGTGCACGTTCTGAAAAACGGCCGTCTTCATGGTAATTTTGCCAAGCGTTCATTAAGCTGGCAAACCCAGGAATCAAAATAAACAACGCCCACCAATTTCCAAATGTAAAGCTCGTTAGATTTTGTAACAAAAAGACCAAGCCAATAGCAATTAAAATAGCACCACCAACCCATTGATTGGAACGATGCTTTGTTGTGGTTGTCAATGATTTTTCTTCAACGGTATCCACAGTTAAAACTTCATCATCTTCTATATAAATAACAGCTTCTTTCTCTTCTTCTTTTAGACGGCTTATTTCATCACTCATGCTCATACTCCTATTACGATTCATCATCAATCCTCACCTTTAATATTATACGTGGGATTGATAGATAGTTCTGATCATTTGTTTAATTGAAAGGGCTCCCAAACTTTACATTCAAGATACAAACATGTACGGAATTGGATTGATAAGGTTGCATCTTAAGCTTGGTTTGCCCAACGACGATGCTCAACAAGCATACAAGCATTTTGCACGGTATCGAGTCCTGCAGCTTTTGCCTTATTTACGGCCGTATCATTGACAATTCCCAACTGTAACCACACCGCTTTGGCTCCAATTGCAAGCGCATCATCGACAAATGGGGGCACATTCTCACTTCGCTGAAAAATCAAGACCAAATCAACAGGTTCGGGAATCGATTGTAAATCAGGATAAGCTTTTTCGCCCAATCCACTTTCTAATTTTGGATTTACAGGGAGAATTTTGTACCCTTGTTGTTGTAAATATTCCGGAACATAATATCCTGCCTTATAAGGCTTTGAAGAAAAGCCAACAACTGCTATTGTTCTTGATTCAAGCATTATTTTATCTGCCACATCGTTTGCCATGAGATAATTTCCTGTCTTATGCTCTAAGTAAATTTCGGAGAAATTCTTAAAAACAAACGTCTTTTTGAAATTTACTTTAAGGAGATCGAAAAGGCTCTCATATATTTAACAAAAGCACCTTTTCATTCTCCATCAGCCGAGCGCTTTTAATAAAACAAATGAAGAAATACAATCCTAATTGGTTATCATCACCACTAACACAACATTCACCACAAAATTATGTTGCCCAAATACTGCACCAGATTCAAGTGACAACACTTATCTTATTAAGTATTGCAATTGTTTCAAGCTTATTTTGGGGGTATCGCATCACGCCCCTAATTCTGCTCATCGGCTGCATGGTTGTCATATTGACCATGCTACTCGCCCAGCGTAAGCAAATTCAATTGGCAACTATCATGATTACCATTAGCTTTTTAATCATCATGAATTATTTGATATACATTGGACAAGGCATTCATGATGAAGCGATCATGGCTTATCCAATGATCATCGTTCTATCTAGCCTGCTACTCTCTAAGCCATTGTTCATAATCACAACCTCTCTGACGATATTGTCTTTGGGGTTTATTACGTGGGCGGAACTAAACGATTGGATAGAAACAGGATTAGACGGAATCACTTTACCATTTGATTTTGTGGTTACCACGTTGATTCTTATTTTTACGGCCGTTATCATGCAACGCGTTATCAAAATCCTGACCACTGCACTTGAGCAAAGCCAAAAGAGCGCACAAAGGCTGCACACACAAGCCCAAGCCTTAAAACAATCAGAAGCACGTTGGCGTTCATTTACCGAGAGTGCCCCTCTAATCATTGTGAATACAGATCTCAACGGCAACATCAACTTCATCAATATGCAAAATCCTTATCCACAACAAAAACCAAGAACCACCATCTTTGACTTTTTACCGCCTGAAGAGCATACAAAAGTGCACCACATTTTCCAAAAAGTTATCAATGAAAAGGTAACACTCACTTATGAATCTAAAGGATTCGGTTGGCGTGGTGAAGTTGCCTGGTATGAAGCACACATTGGGCCAGTGCTAGAAGATGGTCAAGTGACAAGCCTTTTGTTTAACATCATCAATGTCACCGAACGGAAAGCTACCCAGATGCAGCTTAAACATAGTGAACAACGACTGCGCCAATTTATTACGCAAAGTTCCGAAGCAATTTGGATGATTGAGTATAAACCTCCTATTTCCACCGAATTACCTGCAAAACAACAGGCACATCTTATTTTACAACGAGGGTTTATTGGTGAATGTAATGATGCAGGCAGTCAACTTTATGGCTTTCGTAACAGCAGCGAAGCAATTGGCGCTTCAACCGCTTCGCTACGTGCCAATGTGGATTATGAAACGCACTATGCCAATACACTGTCGTTTATTGACAATGATTACAAATTTGAGCAACGTGAATTTTCACACCAACTGCCTAGTGGAAAAACAGTGCATCTTTTAACCAACTCAGTTGGTATCATAGAAAATGGTTATTTAATTGGAAACTGGGGGACAGAGCAAAATATTACCGCAATTAAAGAAGCCGAAAATGCATTACGTCTCTATGCCAAAGAGTTAGAACGGAGCAATCAGGAGTTGCAAGAGTTTGCCTACATCGCTTCGCACGATCTACAAGAACCCTTACGTAAAATCCAGACATTTGGCGATCGTCTTGCCAATAAACATGCATCCAATCTCGATGGACGTGCCCTTGATTACCTCAATCGGATGCAAGATGCTTCCAAAAGAATGCAACAATTGATTGAGGCCTTGTTGGCTTATTCACGTGTGTCTACACAAACACGGCCGTTTTCACGGGTCAATCTCAACGACATCGTCAACACCACATTGTCTGATTTAGAGGTAAGAATTAACGAATTAAACGCCACCATTCATGTCTCTGATTTACCCGAAATAAATGGGGATGACGTGCAATTAACACAACTGTTTCAAAATTTGATCAGTAATGCCATCAAATTCCATCAAAGCAACATTCCCCCTGTTGTGCACATTCGCAATGGCAACACACAAAATAACAATTACATCATAGAAGTTGAAGACAATGGGATCGGTTTTGATGAAAAGTATCGTGATCGCATCTTTAATATGTTCCAACGGCTCAACCCCAGAGCAAAATATGAGGGAACGGGCGTAGGATTAGCTGTTTGTCGTAGAATTGTAGAGCGTCATGGTGGTAAAATAGATGCACATAGCCAAATCGGACAAGGCACAACGTTTACCATCAGATTACCCATAAAGACAGAACAAGAACAGGAACAATAAGAAGATGAACAAAATTCGTTGGGGTTTACTATCAACAGCAAATATCAATCGGCGGGTTATTCCCGCCATAGAAGAGTCAGAACGGGGCGAATTAGCTGCTGTTTGCAGCCGCAGTTTAGATACGGCCGTTAATTACGCCAAACAGTGGAACATCCCTGAAATTTTCCCCAGCTATGAAGCCATGCTCAACTCAGACACCATTGATGCCGTTTACATTCCCTTACCCAATCATCTCCACGCAGAATGGAGCATCAAAGCCATGC
>JBNKHS010000217.1:0-7395 GCA_050290485.1 Promineifilaceae bacterium (SeqCode)
CTAGCAGCTGCCAGCTCAGGTAAATGGGCTGCTTACGGGGGGCATACTTACAGCTGTGTCAACTGAACGACCGCCGCCACCAATGGCGATTGCGCCAATTGATTTGCGGGTATCCATACTGCCACAGGCAGGGCATTCTTGGGTGTCACTTGCTTGTGACATGCGTAATTTTCGTTCAAATGGCTGCTCGCATTCACGGCAGACAAAGGTGTACATAGGCATATGTCAGTTTTGCTCCTTATCGCTTTGTATCCATAGACAACTGTTATCGGGCAGACAATTTAATGGCTGCCTTTTACTTAGATGCGGGTTTGGGAAATTGGTGACATTTCTTATTATTTTGCCATAGATTGTGACTCGTCGGCATGGTTAGATTGTCCTTGACGTACATGAGGATGCTTCTTTTCTTGAAACAGCAAGGCAACAACGATGCCTGAGGTGAGAGTGATTGTACCGACAACGATAACGGCCGTTTCTGTACCATACCCATCTACCAACAAACCCGTCAATAAGCCCCCTACCGCATAACCCAAATCGCGCCATAAACGGTAGACGCCAATGGCCGAGCCGCGCCAACTCGGTGCAGAAACATCGCTAACTGCGGCGAGCAGGGTGGGGTAAACAGCAGCCGTCCCTAAGCCCATCAAAATTGCAGAGATGCGCCAGGTGAGCAACCCGCCAGGGGCGATAAACAGAAAAATACCACCAGCTTGAATGAGCAAACCGAGCACGATAAAAATCTTACGCCCAATTTTGTCACTCCACGCGCCCGTTGCCAATTGCCCCAAGCCCCATACTGCAGGGTAGATCGCCGCAATTTGCCCAATGGTGGCGATAGATACCCCTTTGGTTGCCAAGTAAAAAGGAATGAGTCCCCAAACAAGGGCATCATTCAAGTTATTGACCAAACCTGCTTGACTGAGGGTAAACAAAGCACGATCACGCCCCAGCGAACGCAGCAGCAAGTCGCGAAAAGGTAGACTTGCTTCGTTTGTTTCTGAACCGGATTCAATTTTAGTCAGGCGCAGGGTCTCTTGGGCAAATAGAATGGACAGCCACAGCCCCGCAATGGCCATGACGATGCCGGGCAAAAATGGATACGGCCGTAATCCATACACCGCTGCCAAATAACCACTCAGTAAAGCCATTCCTGCCACCGCCAGATACCCAGCAAACTCATTGAGTCCCATGGCTAGCCCACGTTGTTTGGGCCCCGCCAAATCGATTTTCATGATCACAGTTGTTGACCAACACAATCCCTGATTGATGCCCAGGAGCACATTGGCCAAAATGATCCAGTTCCAGGAGGGTGCCCACATTAAGAGAAACGGAACGGGCAGCCCGAACAACCAGCCGATGATCAAGATGCGTTTACGGCCGTATTGATCCGATAGACGTCCAGCAAATAAATTGGTAATCGCCTTCACTAAGCCAAAGCTGATTAAAAAAGAAACAACCACCGTTTGTGAGACTAAGCCAAACAGTTCGTTGCCCAACAAAGGGAGGACAGATCGCTCTAAGCCAACCATGCCACCCACAAAAGCATTGATTACGATTAATAAAGTGAACTGTCGCCAATTGTCTCGCAGCCCCAACGTTTGGGGGTGTGTAGATTGTGATTTGAAAATGGTGTGAATCATACCCATAAGCATATCGGTTGAGCTATCATGGTTCAATGTGATAGTTTTAATAAGTTTGATGAGGATTTTCAATGGATACGCAGCTTAATCTTTACAAATTGTCTCTTTTCAAAAACGTAGCGGAAACGGGAAGCTTCACGCGCACAGCTGAACATTTTTTGCTGCATCAATCGTCAGTTTCATTGCATATTGCCGATTTAGAAAAGAGTTTAGGCGTTAAATTGTTTAATCGTCAGGGGCGCAAAGCGACCTTGACTGATGCTGGCGAGTTGCTTTTTCCTCATGCAGAAAGAATGCTAGCCAGCAGTCAAGCTGCCATTGAGGCGATTGAAGCTTACAAAGGTGTGTGGCAAGGTCAATTGTCGATCGGGGCCAGTACAACCCCAGGTGCGTGGCTGTTACCAAAATGGTTAGGAGCTTTTCAAGTAAAGTATCCACATATTGCTGTGGATTTGGAGATTGGCAATAGTCAGCAGGTTGTGGATTGGCTGCAAAACGGCCGTATTTCTGTGGCTATTGTTGGGCAACAACCTGACGAACAATTATTCCAAATTACACCCCTGATCAATGATGAAATCGTGTTGGTTGTGGGACAAGATCATCCTTGGGCGTCTCGTCCAAGTGTCACCTTGGCGGAAGTACAATCTGCCAGAACTGTTTGCCGCGAAGCAGGCTCGGCGATCAGACAAATTACGGAGGCACGCTTAGGAGAAATGTGTTGTCAGATACGGCCGTCTTTAGAGTTAGGCAGCACAACGGCGATCAAACAAGCTGTCATTGCTAATTTGGGGATTGCGTTTTTGCCCAAGATTGCCGTACAAGCTGAGATCACCTTAGGGCAACTGCAAATTGTGCCTATTAATGAACTGGTCATCGAGCGGACAATTTATTTTGTGCAGATGAAAAAGTATTGGCAATCTCCAGCCGTATTGGCTCTAAAAGCCATGTTAACGGAATCCTTGAGCAATTCCATAGCTTGATTTCCACGATAAACCTTTTCCAATCTTGACGGTTCTTCTTCAGGATGCCAAAGGGCAGGCGTAGGGGCAGAGAACACCCTGTCACCTTTGGGCAATCATCGCATCTAACTTGGTAAATACAAGTTCAGCATTGAACTGTTGATTTACCAAATGGAGAAGAAAATGAACCGAGTTGCCAAAGTAAGACAGACACACAAGAAAAATTCAACATCTTTAACTCCCCGCACCCTATTTATCGGCGGGATAATGATTTTACTATTCAGTTTAGCACTGGGTGTTGGTATTGATTCATCATCCAGCAATCAAACACAAAGTACAGGCGTTATTGTTGGTCAGCCAGCCCCACAGTTTCAATTATCCGATTTAGCAGGGGAGACTGTTTCGTTAGACGACTTTTCAGGGGATGTTGTGGTCCTTAATTTTTGGGCGACGTGGTGCCCCCCTTGCCGTGCAGAAATGCCTGGTATTCAATCTGTTTATGAAACACATCAGGGGGATGGGGTGACAGTAGTCGCGATTAACGCACAAGAAAATATTGATTTGGTCTCTGCTTTTCAGGAAGAGTTTGCGCTTACATTCCCCGTTTTATTGGATGGTGATGGCCAAGCGATGAATCTTTATCAGGCACATAGTTTGCCCACAACGATTATTTTAGATCGCAACGGTGTGGTTCGTCATATACAAAGTGGCCCAATTACGGCCGTTCAATTAGAGACGATTATTTCATCACTTTTGTAAAGTGAAAATCTATCTCCCTCTATCGCTACAATGAATTCGATTTCACTTTCTGAGCCCTCTTCCCACGAAGCAGATATCCAGGCGGCCAAACATTATCACCGTAATTTTAATGCTGGCCTTATTCATGGCATCTTTTTTCAAGCGTCTGCTGCCTTTGCCAATATCAATACCGTTTTACCTGCTTTCGTTTCCCTACTCACATCATCGACCTTTGCAATTGGTCTTTTGGCTGGCGTACAAGGTATTGGGGGCGTTCTCCCGCAAATGTTTACCGCTTATTTGCTAGAAGATAAAGTGCATAAAAAGCCTTATCTATTGGCAATTATTACCTTACGTTGGATATCTTGGGCATTTTTAGCTTGGCTGACATTTACCTATGGTAGCGCACATCCTACATTGATATTAATTGTGCTGATCATTTTGTTTAGTTTGTTTTCAATTGCTGGGGGCGTAGGCACTGTTGTATATGCGGATATTTTTTCCAAAGCGATCCCCGCCCAACGACGGGGACGCTTTACAGGGCTCCGGCAAATGTTGGGGTTTACCATGGCAATCGGTGCCGGATATGTTGTCAAGCGCATCTTGGATAATGACTCAGGCATTCCTTTTCCAAATAATTATGCCTTGATTTTTATGCTTAGTGCTCTCTTTTTGCTCATTGCTTTTTTAGGGTTTGCTCTCATAAAAGAACCCGCTTATCCAACAACACGAACGGCACAATCTTTGTCAGATATGCTAAGGCAAGCGTTGCTGTTGGCTCGTCAAAACAGTAATTTCCGCCGTGTCCTATGGACAAAAGCATTGATGATGGCGGGTTTAGCTCTGGCTCCTTTCTATGTTGTCTATGCACGTACAGAAATCGGCGTCGAGGCGGGCATGATTGGCTTGTTCCTCATGGCCCAAATGGTAGGTGGCGCATCATCGAATATACTTTGGGGGTGGTTGGGCGATAGGGTAGGTAATAAGCAGGTTATCTTATGGACGGCCGTTTCGGGAACGTTGATCCCTTTACTGGCGTTGCTAGCTACAACAATGTCTCCTTATATTTTCCTTGCTGTTTTTGCTGCGCTTGGAGCCACCATGAGTGGTATGAACTTAGGATTTAACAATTTTATGCTCGAAATGGCACCTCTTGAGCTGCGTCCTACCTGCATTGCCCTACAAAATAGCTTGCTAGCCCCCTTAGCTCTCCTCCCTATCCTTGTTGGCTTGCTCATTCAGACAATCTCCTTTCCCATATTATTTGTTGCAATTATCCTGTTAATGATGATTAATATTGTGCTGTCTACGGGCATCATTGAACCTCGATCCTGCCCCGAAATTAGATGTGTGCGCATATAGGATGTTTTAGTTGGCAAGAGGCAAAGTGAAGGTGAATGTACTCCCTTGATTTAGTCCCTCGCTGGCAACGGATATTTCCCCACCCATTGCCCATACCAAATGACGCGAAATCGTCAAGCCAATGCCACTGCCACCGCTCTTGCGCGCGCGGGATTGGTCCACACGATAAAAGCGTTCAAATATATAGGGGATGGCGTCGGCAGGAATGCCAACACCATCATCGTGCACAGCAATGATGGCGAATTGGTTGTCTTGTTGTACGTCGATAGAGATACGGCCGTTTTCTGGTGTGTAACGCAGAGCATTGCTCACTAAATTAATGATCACCTGGGCAGTCCGATCAGAATCTGCATTAACCATAATATCCGTGTCAGTGGGTATGGTTTCAAGGCGAATCGCCTTCAATTGTGCCTGGGGCTGCATTTGTGCCGCAACCCGCATCACCACTTCGCCTATTGAAAATGTAATTAAATCAAGAGACACTTGCCCTGCTTCTACCCTGGACAATTTTTGAATATCTTCCACTAGACGATGAAGACGAGCAACTTCATGAACCATTAAGCCATAAGTTTCTCCGTCTGCTGGAAATAGGCCATCTTGCAATCCTTCAATATACCCCTTTAACCCGGTCAAGGGTGTGCGCAGCTCATGGGAAATATTATTTAGCAGTGCAATCCGTTGTTGTTCCACGTCTTCTAAAGCATCAGCCATTTCATTGAAGTTAACCACCAGTTGGGCCATGGCCTCCCCCGTGTTTTTAGGTACACTCACGCGTTCATTGTAACGCCCGTCTGCAATACGGCGACTGTTAATCGCTAATTGTCTTAAAGGAGCAATGATTGTGCGCCAAATCACATAACTCGAAAAAACACCGGCACCAATTGCCGCTACAGCCGCCACCGCAACGGAAGCCAAAACCGCATTACGGAAGGAGATGATAAGATGACCTTCAGTTTCTGCAAGCAACTGTGGATTTTCTACCAAAGCGGTTAAATAAGGGAAAATGATGTTCGGAGCTGATCGCAAAATGATAATGCGTGTGGCCACCATCATTACTGCGACCCCCACAAAAGCTACCACAAATTGAGACCCAATCAATCGCCAACGTAGTCGTCTATACCAAGGCATCTAATCCACCTTTTCATCTGTAAATTTATAGCCGACACCACGAATTGTCTCGATCAAGCTAATCCCCGTTGCTTCCTGCAGTTTACGTCTTACTTGCCCGACAAAAACATCCACCACGCGATCATTGCCATAAAACTCTTCTCCCCAAACTTGTTCAATGAGCTGGTCGCGCGTTAAAACACGACCTGCATGACTGACAAGCAACCATAAAACCTGAAACTCTGTTGCCGTTAAATCAAGTGTGCCTTGAACGGTTATAGCTTCATGCGCGTCTGGGTCAATCGCTAAATGTTTATAGGTCAATTGTCTCGACAGTGTCGGTTTAGAATCTCGCTGTCGGCGTAAGACGGCTTCTACGCGGGCGACTAATTCACGCGGGCTAAATGGTTTAGTCAAATAATCATCAGCTCCAAGACGCAGCCCCGCAATACGGTCTGCTTCTTCGCCCCGTGCGGTCAACATTAATATATATACTTCTGATTCTTCCCGAATGCGGGTGGCAACTTCAATGCCATCCATACCGGGAAGGTTTAAATCAAGAATAATCAAGTCTGGTTTTTCTTGTCGATTCCAAGTCAGCGCATCAGAGCCATTATCAATACATTTTACTTCAAACCCTGCGCTTTCCAGATACGTCCGTAAAATGTGGCGAATGCTGGCTTCGTCATCTACAACAAGAATACGCGCTCTTTTGTCCATGGTCATTCAATCTCCATTTTGCCCTGTCGTGCGGCGGCAAACACCAATTCGCTTAGCGTTGGGTGTGCTGGATAGATCTCAGCTAAATCTTGTAATGTGGCTTGCTGTTGAATGGCGATAGTGATGGGGGCTAATAAATCGGCCGCATGCGCACCGACAGCATAGGCTCCTATAATGGTTTGTGTTTTTTGTTGATAGCTGAGGACAATGAATCCATCTTCTTCGGCTGCAAGAAGTGGCTTTAAAGCGTTGTTGTAGGCGAGTTTAATGGTCTCGTGCTGCTCGCTTATGCGCACGTCTCCAACTTGTGCCGCCTGTGGGTGGGTGTAGGTTGCCGTAATAATGGTTTGTGGTTGAAACGGCCGTGTTTTTTCTGGTTGAAGTACGTGTAAAGCAGCCACCCGCGCCTGCGCCATTGCCCGATTAACAACCATCGGCCCACCCGATGCATCGCCAATGATATAGATATTTGAGTCTGGTAAACGGCCGTATTCATCCAAAAGTGAAGGTGCATTTAATGGGTCAACGTCCAATTGCTCTAACTGTAAGCTGGATAAATCTGGTTTGCGGCCAATGGCCAAAAAAGCCATTTCTGCTTCAACAACTTGCCCATCGTCTAACACAACTTGTACACTGCTTTCTCGTTTCTGAATTTCGGTAGCACTCTGTCCGGTGATGAGTTCAATCCCTTGTTTCACCAAGGCCGTAGAGAGTGCTTCCCCTACTTCTGGTGTAAAAGAAGGCAATACCCCAAATTGATCCACAACCCATTTTACCTGTACCCCCATCCGCTGAAACAGATAAGCATATTCAGTTCCTGTCACGCCGCCCCCAACAACAACCATGCTTTTGGGCAAGGTTTGCAGCGC
>JBNKHS010000218.1:0-7377 GCA_050290485.1 Promineifilaceae bacterium (SeqCode)
AATTTTGGGGATTCAGGAATTGACACCAACTGTATGTAGGAGCGGATTGGCAATCCGCCCAAAAATGAAAATTATCCACGAAATCCCAAAGAGCCTAAATTTTTTAAAGGATTTTTATGAGTGTAGGACATTTTTTAGGTGGTATTGCTGCGCTTATTCACCACCCAGTAAGTAATAAATTTCTGATCTTACGCCGCTCTCAACAAAAAGATGTGGGAGCAGGACATTGGGAATGTGTAACTGGCCGCGTTGATCAAGGCGAAGGATTTCAAGAAGCGTTATTTCGTGAAGTGAAAGAAGAAATTGGAGTTGATCTTCAACTCGAATTTTTACTGGGAACCACACACTTCTTTCGTGGACAAGCCATTCCAGAAAATGAGCTCATTGGAGTAGTCTATTGTGGCACCATTGCAAATCCTGATGCCATTCAAGTAAGTCATGAACACGATGAATACCGTTGGCTCACATCAGATGAAATCCGTGAATTCTTCCCGGAAACACATTGGATGATCCCTTATATTAATCGAGCAGAAGTTTTACTTCAAACAACACCCGATTCATTACGTTCACTATTCACAACTGAAGGATTCAAATTTTAGTTTAGGCAGAAGCGCCTAAATGTCCGTTTCTTTTGGCTGTAGCATTGGCCAGACCAAGCTCAATTTCGTTTAAGGTAGGCACATTTTCAAGCTGTCGCGCCCGTTCAAGAGCGTCCTTAAAATGTTGTTCTGCTTGCGAGTAAGATTCCCGCACCATCGCAATTTTGCCGAGACTGGACAATACTTGCACCATACCTCGCTGGCTCCCAATTTCACGATAAACAAGTAAACTGCGTTGATACAAACTTTCGGCACGATTTAATTCATTGAGAGCAACGGCCGTATCTGCCAACCGCTCTAATCCCATGGCAACACCGCGTAAATCGCCCATTTCCTCACGAATACTTAAGACCGTTTGGAACATCTCCTTCGCTTGGCCATACTGTTGCCTAGCATAGGCAACCCGCCCAAGATTCTCCAATGAGAAGGAAATACTCCAACGGTTTTCCAATTCAGTCACAATGGCTAAACTTTCACGCCCATATTGTTGCGCCAACTCCAAGTTTCCTTGACGGAAAGCAATTTGGCTTAAGATGTTGAGGGCAATCCCTCGCCCTTCGCGATCATCAATCTCTTTAGCCAATTGCAAACTTTCTTCCGCTGTTACCAACGCATTGTCATACTTAGATATATGCAAATAAACAGCGCTAAGGTAGTTCAGGGCAAAAATCAACTCTTTGTGCTCGGGAAACGGCCGTAACTTCTCAACACTTTCATTAAGCAGCGCCAAGGCTTCCAAATGACGCCCCACATGGAACGTAAACCAACCTTGCCGGGCTACCAATTGTGCCCACAGCAATAAATTGGTCTTATCCTCCAACCCTAAGGTTGCTATCGCTCCAGCAGCGCGGGAAAATGCATCTCGTCCTTCACGGAAGCGGCTGCGCATATAGTAATAATCAAACAACCCATGCAGCCCATTGTTTAAGGCAACTGTATCTTTACTGGTAATCGCCCAGCGCCACGCAACGCGAATATTTTGAATTTCCACACCCACATTATTTAATCCAGCTTGTTGTTCTGCCCCAAGCATAATGCTCTCTTGTGATTGTAAAAAATTCATGTAGTAATGAGCTTGGCTGGCTTTTGTTTCTGTTGCCACTTGCACATCTTCATCGAGCCGATTCATGGCGTAAAGACGAAGCACTTCAAGTAACTCGTGCCGTAAATGACCAGAATCTACAGTGCTGCGACGCACCAAAGATTTATCTACAAATGAAGCAAGCAAACCAAGAGATGCACCAGCAACCTCTTTCGCCGCCTGACGATCAAATCCACCCCTGAATACAGCTAAGCGGCGTAATACTTGCTGTTCGTCGACACTCAACAAATCCCAAGAATAAGAAAATACAGCCCATAAACTGCGATGCCGTTCAGGGACATCTGTTGTTGCCGATTCCAAGAAGCGAATATTATTTTCAATCTCATGAACAATTTCAGAGCATGACAACATCCGCACCCATGTTGCCGCTAGTTCAATACCTAAAGGTAATCCATTAACTAAACGGCAAATCCGAATAACGGCCGTTTCGCTACCTGGCAAAATTGTGAAATCAGGATCTACCGATTGGGCGGTTTGTTCAAATAGCTGAATCGCCCCATACTCATGCCAATTTTCAACATCCGCAGAAATAGGTACGGGCAAGCCACGCATTGGCAAAATTTGCTCACCTCGAATATTCAGCCGTGCCCGTGATGTCACCAATAAGTGCAATTTCGGAGCATGCGCCAATATATCCGCCAAAAGATCGGTCGCATCCAACAAATGCTCAAAATTATCGAGCACAAGTAACATCTCTTTTTCACGCAAATAATTACGCAAACGACCAATAGGGTTTTCAGGATCATTTAAGGAGACATCTAAAACATCGGCCAAGGCAGCCGCGATGGGATGATGTCCATCCTTGGCTGCTAAACTACGCTTTAATTCGGCCGTTTCTATACCCGCCAGCGGCACAAAATAAATACCGTCAACAAAACAGGCGCCTCTTTCCATTTCAGGCAAAAAGGAACGTGCTGCCTCAATGGATAATCGTGTTTTACCAATGCCTCCAGGCCCTACCAACGTCACCAAGCGACAGTTTTCTGTTTGCAACATAGAGGTAATTTTTTTGATTTCGCTCTCACGACCAATGAACCGCGTTAACGGCATGGGTAAATTAGAAACGGCCGTTTTTCGGCTCGTATTCTCTATTTGTCCACTTGGTACCAAAGTTGGTTCCCCATCACGAATCCGCACATACAACTGTTCTGTTCTTGATTCAGGCTCCACCCCAAATTCATCCATCAACACTTGTTTACACGTTTCATATTGTGCCAAAGCAGCACTACGTTGCCCATTCCAGGCCAACAACTGCATCAATTGACGATGAGCATCTTCTCGCCAAGGCTCCATCGCCAACAAACGCGAGACATAGACAATACCCGATGTATACTGTTTTTGTTCAGCAAAATGGCGTGTGATTTGATGTAATGCTTGAGCTGCTTGTTGATTAAAACGATCCCGCTCAGCACGTAGCCATTCTTCAAATGCAGGTGCTTGTGAAACGTAAAAACCTGCTAAAAAATCACCTTTGTACACATCAACAGCCGTTTGCAATAAACCAATAGTCGCTCCTTGTACAGCACCTTGTTTATTCCCGTCTGTTAAAGCTTTTGTAAACACTTCGACATCCAATTCATAGGGAACTTGCCGGTTAAAAGTAACCGTCTGCCTTGTAATAGTTAAATGTTCTCCGATGATACCGCGCAAATTTGAAAGCACATCACGCAAATTTTTTCTTGCTTTTGTCTCAGGGAAATCCCCCCACAGCAAGCCAGCAAGTGCATTGCGACTATGAATTTGCCCTGTTGTGACCAGGTAGTAAACCAATGCTGGTGCCTTATTAGAAATAAAACCAGTAAGCAACTGCCCATTTTTCATCAGTTGTGGCGTTCCAAATAAAACAATTTCTAGTTTATCAGACACTAAGTTGCTCCAAAATCTTTCCTAGCAAGCCGTTGTATAGTCGTTCGGCAAAAAGTTAGCCTTTTAAGTAAACGACTACTTTAAACCCATTCACACAGCCATAAGTTTGTAAATGGGTAGTTATTGCTCACCCTCGACGATCTCTCGACGTTTTATCGTCATCATATTGTACATGACATTGTATGTAACCGTAAATTAGTTTAGATTGTCAATGTTTAATGGTTAACAAGTGGGTGGGATCTGTAATTGTCCAAATCATTTATCACCAAAAGACAAATTGTGATAAAAGGAGATTGGGTAAATGGACAGGTCAAAATTAACAACTGCTTATATTGTGCGGACACATGCTCAAATGGACGCAAGCAATTATCTTGAGTTAATTGACTTTGCCAAGGATCTACATGAAGCAGGGTTCAACCATTTGATTTTGGATATGCGAGATACGTACTCTATTTCTAATTGTGGAATTTTTGCGTTGCACAGCATCATTTCGATATTACGACATGATCAGCCAGCAAACCGAAACTTAGGATGGCGTGCGTTGATGAAACTAGGTGATTTAGAGCGGAGGGAAAAGCCCGTCAAATTGGAAATTCGCAACCCACAGCCACACATCATGCGTGCGTTGCAGTCCGTTGGATTTGGGTCTTATGTGCAGGCTAGAGTAAAAACGGCCGTTCCAGCACGAAATCTTGCCAGATTTTAGGGAAGAAAAAAGCCTTAGCGCGATGCTAAGGCTTTTTTCGTTTTATTTATTTTGCCAAAAGGTGGAGATGGCGGGAATCGAACCCGCGTCCGAAAAATTCAGCCTCTAAACGTCTACAAGCTTAGTCAGTTAATTTATAGTGTTTGCCGTTAAGCGCCCCAACCGACTGGGTCAGTTAACAGCCTGTCGCTGACTCCCGAAAGAGTCTCTTTGCCTACCCTTAGCGACATCTGGGTGGCGCACGTTAACGTTGATGACGCCCGACACTCACCCGGCTAACGAACGAATGAGGCAGACGAGATTCCGTCTATGGAATCGTTATAACGCTATCGCGTAGGCTGAGATTAAGCAGCCATCGGGAGTGCATTATATGAACGTGCGTTTGTGTTTGCACTTATTGTTTGCTTCCAGTTTTACGAGTTGTAAAGCGTGCTCGGCTTGCAGTCTAGGACTAGCCTTCCCCGTCGAAGCCAGTCATCCCCATTGTTAACGAACGCAGAAATTATAACACGGCTGGAAACGGCCGTCTATTTGAATTAGATAAGCATTTAGCAATGAGCACTCAACTTTCAGCTTGCATGCTGCTAATGGCCAGTAGTTGGTATTGCGGAATTTCTTTTGTAGTTGAGTTGTTGGAATTGGGGAAAATGGAGATAGGATCAGCGTGGATAATTGTAACCGAAAAAAGGTGTTCATTTTCATCTTGGAACTGCACTGTCCAACGATCATTTTCCTCCACACTCCCTAGCAAAACAAGGCCACTTTCGGCCAAAAATGCGCGCTCTCGACGCAAAAAGTATTCTGCAATTTGCTCGATTTTGCTGTACTTTGTTTGTCCGCGCACTTTGTCGAGCCAGATCTCATTTTGGGCACTGGCCGCAACAAATTGGGCGACATTTTCGGGGTGAATACGGCCGTAACAATACCCATCGGGTAAACTCAATAATGTTGGCGCAAAACGATGTCCTCCCAAGTGAGTTGTCATCCACACATTTCCCCCAGACTGACTGCTAAATTCCCGATACAACGCCGCACCGCGAATGGCACAACTACGATCTCGTTTGCCATTGGTGCATACAAAATATTGCTTGTCATTAACCAAACAGGCTGCTACAGATGCATCATCGGCAACAATCGCATCCACATCAATCTTTAAAAGATCGTCATAGTTATTGAGTTGAAATTGGTATAGACGGGATTCAACACCAACCATCAATGTTTTTGTCTCAGTCTCTGGGCGAAATTGACGAATGAATTGCAAACGGCCGTTTGTTTTTGTCACCTGTGCATCCAGCCAGCCTTGCACCGTAGGCGTCAGGTCATTATCCGATGTGGCTTTAGCATGCCATGGTCGTGTATATTCCAACATAAACCATACGCTGGCAGTTACGGCCGTTCCAAATAAAGGCTCATTTGCTTCTTCAGACAAATCACAACATAAAAAGTTTACAGGAACTTCATTCATAGCTTCACTCCAATACGTGCAAACAATTATAGTAGCAAGCTGTGGTTCTTCAACTCCTCCGATAATAATTTAACGTAGAGTCGCAGAGGTACAGAGGAAAGAAGTTGGAAAAACTACCGTCATCTGCCCGACCACTTAGTCGCAAATCTGCATAATCTTTGATAAACATGTGTTGTCTCCTTCGTAAATAAAATGTTGGTCAACAATGCCGAGAAAACGCTACAAAAATCATTTGGCAGTCGAGAAGTGGCGTGTGATAATCTGGAAGGAAGAAGAAAAGGAAAACAACATGGCTAAAGCACAGATGATATTCCCTAAAGATTTTTTATGGGGAACAGCAACCGCAGCCTTTCAGGTTGAAGGAAATAATACAAATAGCGATTGGTGGGCGTGGGAACAAGAAGACGGCCGTATTCTCAACAACCACAAATCAGGACGTGCCAGCAATTGGTGGGAAAATGCAGAAGCAGATCTCGATATTGCCGCCGATTTAGGCACCAACGCACATCGTCTTTCGCTGGAATGGAGCCGAATCGAACCACAACCGGGCGAGTTCAGTAAAGAAGCGCTCGACCGCTACCGCGAAATCTTACAAGCAATGCACAAACGAGGCATTGAACCAATGGTGACCCTGCACCATTTCAGCAACCCGCTTTGGTTGGTGGGAAAAAATGATTTTAACAGCGACATCGTCATTGATTATTTCCAACGATATTGTGCCAAAGTTGTTGATGCACTTGGCGATTTAATCCCCAAATGGATAACCATCAATGAGCCGATGGTCTATGTTTTTATGCGCTATTTGAGCAACGATTTCCCAGCCCCCAACAAACAAGGATGGGGTAGCGCATTTGAAGCGATCACCCATTTGTTGCAATGTCATGCAGTTGGCTACCATACGATTAAAGAAAAACTGCCTCACGCCCAAGTCGGTGTCGCCAAGAACACACCAATTCTGCAAGCACGTCCATCAGGAAATTTCATCGATAAAATTTGGGCAGGACGTATCTCTTATCTTTTTAATGAGTTGTGGATGAAGGCGATGGTAGACGGCCGTTTACGTGCGCCATTGGGTCGCGGCACAGTCAACCACCTCGCCGACTCCTTCGACTTTGTAGGTATTAATTATTACACGCGCTTTTATGTTAAGTTCCCACCGCGCAGCGGCTTTTATGACACCGATTGGGGTCCCGATGCCCTCGTCAGTGATGGCAATTACGGCGAAGTCTACCCTGAAGGATTGTATAAAGTGATCCACGATGCACTCAAATTCAACAAACCAATCTACATTACCGAAAATGGTCTGCCAGATGATGATGACGATTTACGGCCGTATTTCATCATGACTCACCTGCGCGAAATTTGGCGGGCCATTAGCTTTGCCTTCCCTGTGATGGGCTATTATCATTGGAGCCTAGTCGATAACTTTGAATGGGATCGCGGCTGGACGCAGCGTTTTGGCCTCATCGAGCTCGACCCTGAAACCCAAGCACGAAAGCTGCGCAAAAGTGGGGAACTGTACGGTGAAATTTGTCACAGCAACAGCATCAACAGCGAAATGGCCACGAAATACGCACCGCAACTTTTAGAAACGATGTTCAGAGGTGAGGCTCCAAAACAGCCAGCCTAAAACGTAGTG
>JBNKHS010000219.1:0-7376 GCA_050290485.1 Promineifilaceae bacterium (SeqCode)
AATTATTAATGTTAAGATTTCTTACATCCAACTCAGAGAATTGAATGATATTTCGTTGACCATCAATAACAAAACCAGGCTCCCTCAAATTTTTTAATAAATTGGCCAGTTGATAATCACACCGATTATCATGCTGACTTTTTTGGTTTATTGCGCTCGTGGCATAATTTGCGCTCGCGTCGAGCGATATGGGAGCAATTCAGTTTGCTCATGGCCATTTCTACAGAGCCCTATTTGTTGATTAATGATTTGCAGCAGTCGCCGTTTAATGTTGGGTTTATGTTATATCTCAACGATTTTGATATTGAACAGTTAGGGATGTTGAATGAGCGATACGGCTGTTTTCTCGATGAGGAAGAACTCCCATTACTTTTAGAGTATTTAGGAGGCCAACCCTATCTGACACGGGTTGCCTTGTATACATTGGCAAAGGAAAAGATTTCATATAGTCAGCTAAGTGAAATCGCACTTGCTGAGGATAGCCCCTTCACTGCCCATTTGCGTTACCAAAAACAGATGCTTTTATCAGACACAGCGTTGAAAGAGGGTTTAAAACAAGTGCTGACAACAAATCAATGTCAGGATGATATGGTTCGTTACCGGCTTTTGAAAGCTGGTTTAATCAAGCAAAATGGCCATGATATCATTTGTCGTTGTGCTTTATACCATCAATACTTTGCTCAAGTTTTATGAATAATTCCACATTTGCTGCACCTGAATTTTTTACCGCTGGGGGGACATTGCGTTATGATGCACCATCTTATGTGCAGCGCCCCGCTGATGCCTTGTTGCGACAGCAGGTAATGGATGGCAAGTTGTGTTACGTACTTACAACTCGGCAGATGGGCAAATCTAGCCTCATGAATCGACTTGCCCATGATTTGCAAGATGAAGGTGTATGTACCGCTATTATTGATTTAACCACAATTGGTACGGCCGAAATTGAGACATGGTATTTAAGTTTGCTAGACGATTTACAAACTCAGCTCGATTTAGAAACGGATGTGGAAGCATGGTGGGAATTGCAAAGCTCACTTTCACCTGTTAAACGATTTACGAAGTTCTTTAAAGATGTTTTGTTACCCGAAGTTGAAGGGGAAATAGCCGTTTTTATTGATGAGATTGACAGTATGCTGCACTTTTCATTTTCCGATGATTTTTTTGCAGCGATTCGTGCTATATACAATCAAACGTTGACAACCAAAGATGCGGGGAGATTGTCGTTTGTTTTGCTTGGGGTTGCAACCCCAAATGAACTGATTAAAGATCAACGTCGGACACCGTTTAATATTGGGGAGCGTATTGATTTGGAGGAGCTTGATATTATTTCTGCACGTCAAGTGTTTAAGAATGGTTTGCCGCAACAAAACGACACTTTGGTGGAACGTATCTTTTATTGGACAAACGGCCATCCTTATTTAACCCAACGTATTGCGCATACAATGGTTCGTGATGCTGTCATGTGTGAGAAAGACGATGATGTCGATCAGCTTGTGGCTCGCTTGTTTTTTGAAGATCGTGCCTTGGTAGAAGAAAGCAATTTGCAATTTATCAACGGCCGTATTTTGTCTAGTCCTCAAAAAAACAAACTTCTTCAAATCTATCGTCGTATTTATCGATCAAAGAAACCTGTGCTGCATGATGAACATTCAGCCGCAGAAGCAGAGTTGAAATTGTATGGTTTGGTCAAGGTAGATGAACATGGGCATTTGGTGGTTCGTAACCGTATTTATCAAACAGTTTTTGATACGGATTGGATTGAGCAGAATCAAGAAAGAACAAAAACGCCTGTGATTGTGATGCTATTCGCCGTTATTACACTTATTGCACTTGGATTCGGCTTTTATTTTTGGCAGCAGGCCCAGCGCTCGAATGAACTACTAGCACAGACGTATATTGCCAATTTCACAGATGCGGAAAACCCTTCCTTGAAAATGAACAACTTGGCTCAACTTATTGCGCTGGGAGATTATGACGCTGAAGCATTACAACTTTTTTCAAGCTTGTCACCAGCAGAACAAATTGCTCTATTTTCAGAAGTGACCGAAGAATCGCAACCGCAAGCGGAACAGGTGGTGAAGACGGTGTATATGTCTTTGTTTGCTGAGCGTTTGGATGAACCTGTTGCCAATACGGCCGTATTAGAGGCAATGCGTGATGTTTTGCAGACAATCGAGCGAATGGAAGATCCTGCATTACTTGCCGAAATAGAAAGCTGGATAAACGGCCGTACATCTGCCTTCAATCAGGATTATAGAGCGGCACAGATTGAATATAGCGTTGCCTTGAGCTTAAATGATGAAAATCCTGCTACCCGATATGAACGAGCCTTGGTTGCCATTGCGATGAGAGAATGGGCGTCTGCCATCGAAGATTTAGACTTTCTTGCTGTGTTTGATGAACATTGGCGTGAACGTGTGGCGAATCTGCTAAGTACCGATTCCGAACTGGTCGCTTTTCTACGCACAGATACACAATCACCATCCAACATAATTGAAATGCTGCCAATGGCAACAGAAGTAACACCACTTGCAGTTGAACAAACGGAAGTAAAGCCAACAGCCACAATCTTAGTTGAGATAACCCCCACACAATCAATTGCTAAACTTGAAAATATGCCCATTCAAGCTACTGATACAGAACTCAGAGGGCGCATTGTTTACACTTGTTTTGTTGATGATGTGGATCAAATTTGTGTTATCGATGCCAATGGGGCTGGACAGAAGCGCATTACGAATCAAGATACAACAAGTTGGGTGGCATCTTTTGTGCCCCATGCTGACGAAGTTGTATATTCGGGCTTACGTGATGGGGTATTTGGCCTTTATCAATCTTCGTTGTCTGGTGGTGATGAGCAGTTGCTAACACTTCCCATGAAGGGAGATTATGCACCAATTTATTCCCCAGATGGAGAGCAAATTGTTTTTGTCAGAGATGAAGCAGATGATTTAAACATATGGATAATGGATAAAGCAGGCTCCAATTTACAGCCGTTAGTACAGGTCGATGGTGAATTGTTAAGCCCTGTTTGGTCGCCAGATGGACAGCAAGTAGCTTATGTGCAAAAGCTGGTCTCGGAAACGGAATTTGGTTTGTGGATTGTTGATGTTCAATCTAGACAGGCGGAAAAGATTGATCTCCCTGTCGAAAATATAGGTAGTACGATTGATTGGTCGTCAAACGGCCGTTTGTTGGCTTTCTATGCAGGTGAGCCAACCGCCTATGATATTTACCTGCTCTCCGTTGATGAACATACCGTTTATCCAGTGACCAATGGTGGGAACAATACAGGACCTGCGTTTTCACCAGATAGCAATTGGATAGCCTTTTCATCAACGAGAGATGGGGATAATGAAATCTATATTACGCGAATCGATGGGGCGAGTTTGATAAAACTCACAGACAATGAAACGACAGATTGGCAAGCTCGATGGGAAAGATCGGATCTTAGCCCATAAAATCAAATCTTTCTCATGGATAATCCTGAAAGGTTCCCATCAAGCTTGTGATTAATGATGCAAACTCAAGCTCATTCCTCTGTCCAGAAGGCTGGCGGTGTTGGGTTTGCTTGCCGCTCGTTAAATTCGGCAACCAACGCAGGCGTCACTTCATCTGCTTTAACGGCGCGGATGAGATTTACCAATGACTCAATTTGCGCTGCAAACAGTAAGCGTCCTTTTTCGGCCGTTGCTTTGTGCGCATCGCCCACATACATATGCGGATACATGGCATACCAATCAATCTGCGTGTAGCCACCAGCATCCGCAATTGCTTTGTTGCGATGCAGATTGGTGAATGGTTTGGGAGGTAGCTGTTCCATGGGCACAATATCGTCATTGATGTGACGAATCATACTCGTTTCTGCCTCACACGCATGTCCATTTTCAGGATGGTCGAGAATCTCGTGATGATTGAGGACAACTGGTAAATTAACATGATAGACGACATATGGTTTAGCTTTCTCAGGCAGCGTTTGTACAAAGAGGGGGAGGAAATAACGATTGCCTCCATGCCCACTGAGGAGCAAGATTTTGCTGATGCCATTACGATACATCTCATCACAGATGTTTTCGAGCAAGGCAAAGGCGATGTCTCGTTTGATGACCAATGCCCCCGGTAAGTGAGCTGATTCGTGGTTGATGGTGTATGGATATTGTGGAAAGACGATGATTGGTTCTTCTTCTGCGGCTTGGCAGGCGGTGTGGTGCGCGGTGAAAATATCGGTTCCAAGGGGTAAATGAGATGAATGCGCCTCTAATACACCAACTGGAATAATAGCAACGCCCTGACAGGTTTTTACTGCTTTTGCGAAATCAAGTGAGTTAAGGTTTTCCCATTGCATGATCTTCTCCAATGATACGATTATTTGTTAATAAAATTGGCAAGTTGTACCTCATTTTTGTGTTGCGGGCATCTACATTTAGCTGTAAGCGCAACAAAATTTTAACGATGTCGTAATTGTCATTGAATGTGCGAAATTTATAGAAAACAAGATTCATTCATCAATCAGAGGAATTCACACTAGCTACCCTGCTTACCATGAATGAAAATGTTGAAGACGCGCCAGCGGCGGCGTCTCTAGAAATGTGATGTACGAAGGAGGAGTATGAAAAAACTTGTTGTTTTCTTGATAATTGCCTTGTTCGTTGTTGCTGTTGGCTTAATAGGATGGATTGCTATTGAACCCATCTTGGCTGAAAGGGAAATTGAACAACCGGCTGATACACGGATGTTGTTTATTGGTAATAGTTTTACGGATTACAATGGCCTTGACCAACTTGTAGCCAATTTGGTTGCGGATGTGAATCAAAATGATGTATATGGTCAGCGGGTGGCTCCGGGTGGTTTTCGTCTTATTGACCATTTTGAAACGGTGGAAGCCAGTGAGGAGACAATGCTACGGCGATTGTTGGTTTCAGGGACAGAGCAAGCACGGGATTGGGATCTGATTGTGATGCAAGAGCAGAGCCAACTGCCTGCTTTGGGTGGAGAGCATATGGTAGGCTCACCTTATATTCAACAGTATGCGAGGCAAACAAGTGACACGCAAATGCTCATGATGACATGGGGTTATGCAGATGGGGATTCGATGAATCCGAGCCGTTTTGCGACTTTTTTGCAAATGCAGGGATATTTGGTGCAAGGATATGATGATTTAGCTGCGCAGATGTCGGCTTATGGCAATAAGGTGTATATTGCCCCAGCTGGTTTAGGCTTTTTAGCCGTGTATAACGATTTGCAAGCAATTGGGCAAGATCCACTGGCTGCTGACTCTCTTTTTCGGCAACTGTATGATGTGGATGGGAAACATCCAAGTTTAAAGGGATCTTATTTGGCGGCAGCGATTGTGGCGGCTTCCTACACAGGAAAATCAATGGAGAGGGCTAGTTGGAAACCGAGAGGATTAGACACAGAAACGGCCGCTTATCTGCGTCGTGTTGCTGATAGAGTTGTGTTGGGTAATGAGTTTCCAGATAGGGAGTATCCATGGGAAAGGTAACACGTCGTTTATTCATCTTCTAAACGTGGAACGGCCGTTTAGTTCATCAATGTCGTCAAGGGTATCTTTAAGAGGGTATGTCCTTGTACTGATATATAGAATTGGAGATGACTTCATTGATGAAACTTGAAACATATGAGAAAGAAGAAAAATATCCTTTAGTTCACAAACTGCACCTATTTACGATTGGCTATTTCCTGCTTTTGGCAATCCTCGCGGTTCTGGTTTATCAAGCCTCGCCTAGCCCTGTGAGTGAGGAAATTAGAGGGCTTGGCATTGGTAATTGGCGAGAAGATTATGGCATGGCATACATGTCCGGTCAGCGGCTAGATTGTCAGCCGTTAACCAATAACGCCACTTTTGCAACGCATTGCGAAGTAAAAATCGATGGCAAAACATTAGCTGTAGAGGCGGTGCGTAACGATGCTTCTTCTAATATGCAGCTAGGCGGGCAATGTGAAGCGACCTATGATGGAGAAACATGGCCTTGTGAAATCGGTTCGCGTCATGTGCATGTCCATTGGTTTGCCTTCATCGATCCTCCGCTTGGCTTAGATGCTGCACAGATGAATAATTTGCGGCGCACCTATTTTATTGAAAACCTTTCAGAATCAGCAATTATTGGCGGCGTGTTTTTTGTCGCTATTTTTACCACGTTGTTGGTGCTTACCAACGTTTTGGTATGGTTGGAGCCAAAAGTGGAGACCAAAATGTTTTTAGTTGTATGGGGACTTTTGGTTGCGTTTACTACCTTCTTTGGATCGTTTGCTTCTACTATGTGGCTGACAAACGGATTTTGGGATTAGGATTAGATTTAATTTGTATGGGGCGCTATTAGAAGCGATGATTGTTGCTTTTTCTGATTCGGCTTCTTGCACGAGCATATTTCTTTTGTGGCGTCACATCTATGCAAATGAAGAGGATTGAGCAATGTGCTGCTGCGTTTGCTGAATTAATATTTTGTCGTTCGGCTGGAGGATGTCTTGTAACAAAACGGCCGTTTCTAAATACACATGCAATCCGGCAATGATTTGTTCTTGCAGTGTGGTTGCTTTGCCTATACCAAAGGCAGTTTGCCACCACTTCGCCCAGTCGCTGTTAGGGTTTATACTTTCTAGTAGTTGTTTATAAAACGCATTGTCCCCATCGAGAAGAATCCCTCGTTGCACGATAAGAACGTGGGCCATGCCCCAGGTGAGGCCATGTTTAGCATTGAGCATGCGGCCAATGTCATTGCGACGCAATCCTTCTAACCCTTTGTGTACTTCTTCGATCCAGCCAACCATCGCTTCGCTTGCCCACAGATTTGCTTTTTGTTGCATGGCATCATCCCAAACAAACTGCTGGGCACGCTGCTGGATGTCGGCGAAATAATGGCTCGGATCGTGCAGTGCTTGGGCTTTGCGCACGCCAGCGATGACGTTGACAGCAATGTCAGGCTGGGTGAACCATTGCTTGACATCGCTTTTTGTCACTTGACTAACAACCACTAAACGGCCGTTTATCATGTGCGATCCATTGTCGGGCAGAGCAGGTGTCTCGTCTGCCGTAAAACGAACAAGATCGACGTCGCTGTATGGGCCAGCTTCGTTACGTGCAAAACTACCCATCAGGGCAATCGCCATGACGTGCGGGTGCATAAATTGTTGGGTTAAGCTTTTGAAGTTAGGCACGTTGGGCATGGAACGGCCGTTTTTCGATCTGATGATTAATTGAATAAAACGAGTAAATCAACGATCACGTCTACCTTTTTTGTGTGTTGATTTTTGCTTCTTGTCGTGTCGATTTGCCTTCATTTTTTCTTTGTGAAGGGCACGTTTTTCTGCTTTTTGTTCTGCTTTGCGGGTTGCTTTGGATGTACGCTTTACGTTACTTT
>JBNKHS010000220.1:0-7332 GCA_050290485.1 Promineifilaceae bacterium (SeqCode)
CAATTAGCAAAAATATGGCCATATGATCAAATCGATTGAGCAGGTAATGGATACGGTGATTGGTTTTTACACCATGCATTAAAGTGCTGGCTACATAGAGGATGAGCATGCTTAACCCATAAATAGCAAGGGAAATCATCTTAGCAATATTGTTTTGAGCAGCCTGTAGTAAAAACATTAAGCCGATAATAGAAGCAAATGCACCAAAAAGATGGGTTAACGCGTTGACAGGCTCGTAGATGTGTTGTTTAAGCGTACTCATTGATCATGCAAGGACGGCAAAGATAACGGCCGTTTCTCATTAACCATATCTCAATTTAGCCCATTCCTCAACAATCTTTTTACGAAACCGACCGTATGATGCTATAATCTGGCAACCTTTTAGCGAGTGACGATTGAACACTCCACATCTGTATTTAAACAGTTACGCTTTGTAAGTGGAGAACAAATAAAAAGTAAAACAGAATCTTTTTCGTTCTCCTGAAAATAAATTCCGAAACAATGTATGTTTTTAAAAATCTTTCTGGAATTTATTTAATCATTAATACCACTAAATGTCCTATGAGGAGGAATTTTCTGTGAGTGAACTGCAAATTAATCGGGAATCATATAATCGTTGTGAAGTTTTACAAGTAAACGGCCGTATCGATAGTAGTAATGCCCCTGATTTTGATAATGCATTAAAAGATGTTATGAATGATGATCGACACAATATTGTTCTTAACTTAAGCGGTGTCAGTTATATGAGCAGTGCCGGGCTTCGTGGCCTTGTTAGTGCCATGCGCGAATGTAAAAAGAACAGAGGTGTTGTCGTGCTTGCTTCCCCCTCTGATCGTGTCAACGAAGTACTTGAATTGGCTGGGCTTTCATCCTTGTTTTCTATTTTTGATGATGAAACAGCAGCCGTTGGCAGCTTTTAATTCAACACGCAACCCATTTATTTCTAAAGCCTCCAGTATCTCAAGGATATTGGAGGTTTTGACGATAATCCATTATCAAACCTATGGGAAAAAAGCACGTTTCAACCTTCCCCGGACGTTACGATGAAATAAAAAAAATCTGCACCTATGTTGTTGCTGGTGCAGAGGAAGCTGGTTTAGATGAATCTGACATTTTTCATGTGGAACTGGCCTGTGATGAAGCGTGCACCAATATCATAGAACATGCTTATGGCGATGAAGATATTGGTGAGATTGTTGTTAGTTGGCAAGTTGAAGACAATCATTTCATCATCACCTTACAAGATAACGGCCGTTCCTTTAATCCAGATAATGTCCCCACACCCACTATCCCCACAGAACAGGCCCAACAACAAACAGAAGCCGATTATGAAAAATTACAAGTCGGCGGCCTTGGCATTCACTTTATGCGCAAGTTGATGGATGAGGTCACCTTTCACTTCGATCCAGATGAGGGAAACACGCTAAAACTGATCAAAAAACGACCAGCTTACACCCACAAAATCCCTGTTTGGCAAGAACCACTCGATGACAATGTGTGGCTGGTTGGGGTAAACGGCCGTTTAGACCAACCGCAAACACAAATATTGCAAGAGAACCTCAATACACTCTTAGACAATGATCGTCTACTAATCATCGTCGATCTAAGTAAAACCACATACATCAACAGTGGCGGGCTGCGATGTTTGGTCAGCGCATGGCGGAAAGCAAAAAAGCTAGGGGGAAATCTTTACCTTTGCGGACTTACCGATCGCTTGGAAGAAATTTTTAGCATGGTCGGCTTCAATCGTGTTTTTCAAATTTATCCCGACCTTGAAACAGCACACCATGAAATTGTGCATGGTGAATCGTGAATTAGCAATTGTGAAACAAAAGATTATTTACAATTGATGACCAAAAATTCACAAACCTAATCCCAAGTATGGACGCCAACTTTACAATACTGCAAGCGCAAACCAGCCTTCCATGGCCCACTTATATGATTGTTCTTTTTCTGGCAATCATGGTTATTGCGCTGCTTATTGCCATCTTACGCTATCGCTCCCGTCGCCGACTGGTGAATCGAGTTGCCGAACTTGAAGCATTAAGCATTGCGGGGCGTGCTATTTTGGAAGCAGAGATGGATATGGATGCCCTCTGTGCCTATATTGCCGAACAAGCAGGGCAAGTTATAGACAACAGCACCTTCCAAATTGGGTTATTTGTTAAACATTTTTATCGAATTTATTATTGGACCATAAATGGGCAGATTCAAGATACTCCATGCATGTTCGATATTGAATCACATCAAGGCATTGTTAACTGGGTGCGCAGCAGCAAACAAGCATTGCTCGTTCATGATTTTGAACGGGAAATGAATCAGCTCCCGGCAAAACCACGCTATATTTCAGAATCCCCACCCCGTTCTGCTATTTTTATCCCTCTAATTCAAGGTGAAGAGTGTATTGGCGTGATTGCCGCCCAAAGCGATTCGCCAAACCGCTTCGATGAAGACGATATGCGTCGTCTCACCATCCTTTCTAACCAGTCAGCCGCAGCAATTGCCCATGCACGTCTTTATCACAAAGAGCGCTCACGGGCTGCCCACTTAGAGTTGGTCGGGCAAATCGGACGTGAAATTGGGCACTCGCAAAACATAACGGAACTGTTTAACCTCGTGGTGCGCTTAACCCAAGAAACGTTTGGTTTCCATCTTGTCTGCATCTACGAGATAGATGAAGATAACCAATCGATTGAAATCCAGGCAAGCAGTTCTGAAGATGTCCTGCACAAGAACATTGTGATCGAGAGTGGCAAAGGGTTAATTGGAACGGCCGTTTCTACACGACAAACCGTAATCAGCAACGATACCGACCAAGATGCACGTTACGTTCGCCACCCACATGAACGCAAAACCAACGCCGAAATGGCCATTCCCTTGATCGTTGATGATGAAGTATTAGGTGTGCTCGATGTACAAAGCACAGAAACAGGATTTTTCACCGAAGTCGAACGACTTTCACTAGAAGCAATTGCTTCAGAAACAGCCATCGCCATTAACAAAATCCAACAACTGGCACGCCAACGCGAACAAGCATGGCTCTCAACGGCTCAGCTGCAAGTGGCAGAGGCCATCGGCCAAAGCGCCAATATGGAAGAAATGGTAACGGCCGTAACGCGCCTAACCCCCATGCTTTTAGGCAATCAATTTTGCGCCCTGCTCACATGGAACGATGAATGGGAACGGTATCGATTAGCAGCTATATTTGGACCACATCTCGATACAGATCTCATCGCCAACGAACTTGAACTTTTCATTGGGGATTGGTCCTCTCTTGATGCCGTCCATGTGGGGCAAGAAATATTTAGCACCGAACGATTCCCCCCGTGGCTTAAACCAACTTTAGAAAAAATCAAACCGTTTTGTCGCAAAATAACCTTGCTTCCACTGAACACAGCCAACCAAATCTTAGGTGTGCTCATCGTCAACGAGCCAGAACGCCTGAATGACAACTTTCGCACCCGCCGCAGCCGCGATGAACTACTTAACAATATTGTGCGCCAAACAGCAAATGCACTAGAGACCATCCACTTACGAAACGCGCAACAAGAAGAGGCTTGGGTCAATACGGCCCTCTTTCAGGTGGCCGCCGCCGTAAACAGCCTCACCCAACTGGATGAAATATTAGACACAATCACACGCATGGTTCCCCTATTGGTTGGTGTCGAATCTTGCATCGTGCTTATTTGGGATGAAGAGCGACAATTGTTCCACGCTGGCCCTAGCTATGGCATTGGGGAGTTGGAGCGCGGCTTACTGGAAACGTTAGAAATCAATGATGAAGAGTTCCAATCTTTAACCACAAAACGCATCAACAAGATGGTCGCAACAGGAGATTACTATCCTGTGAATTTACCGGAATGGTTGGGCAAGGTCTTACGCACCCAAAAAGCGTTTATCTTCCCGCTCAATGCACGTGGCAATTTAGTTGGCGCTTTGCTCGTTGGGCCATCCGATGAAAACGGCCGTAAACTATCCCCCCGTCGCCTAAACATCCTGACAGGGGTCGCCCATCAAGCGGCTACTGCTGTCGTCAACCATCAACTGTACAAAGAAGCAGCACAACGCAATCAACTTGAAAAAGAGCTCGACGTAGCTCGCGATATTCAGGTGAGCTTGATTCCCCCAGGCAACCCCGACATCCCTGGCTGCAACGTCGCCAGCTATTGGCAAGCAGCACGCCAAGTCGGTGGCGATTTTTACGACTTTATTTCACTGGGAAACGGCCGTTGGGGAATCATCATTGCTGATGTTTCTGATAAAGGTGTACCCGCTGCCATTTTCATGGCCTTAAGCCGTACTGTCTTGCGCACCATCGCCTTTAACCGCGATGATCCCGCAGAGGCATTGATCCGCGCCAATGAAATCATCGATAAAGATACACAAACAGACCTCTTTGTTACCGTCTTCTACGCCATCATTGACACAACCTCAAAAACAATTTGCTACGCCAATGGCGGGCACAATCCCCCTGTTATGCTCCACGCAAATGGAGAAGTCTCATTATTAAGAACAGATGGCATTGCTCTAGGCATCTTGCCAGACATCACCATCGAAAGCCGCACAGAACCATTTAACCGTGGCGACACAATCATTCTTTACACCGACGGCATTACCGAAGCCATCAATGAAGATTATGATGAATTCGGCCTAAAACGCTTAAACCTCGTTGTCCGCGACCATGCCCATGACGATGCCCACCAGATTGTCAAAGAAATCACCCAGGCCATCGAAAACCATGTGGGTGATACAGCACAATTCGACGATATGACAATGGTCGTCATCAAGAATATTGGCATATAATAGATGGTAACTTTCAGCCATCAACAAACAGACCCGAAGGGTTTGCGCACAAATAGCAAATTTACGCCCTTGTAAAACCGTTAGGGCCCTACAAGAAAACGCTATTTCCATTTTTAATCCATTCTCATTTGGAGATCTACATGACCCAACCCAACTACCAAAAAACGGAAGATGAAAAACTACTGCAACATCCCTCGCTCGAACCACGGCCGTTTTTTCAAACAGAAACATGGCAAGTGATGCGTGTCATGGGCGAAATGGTCGATGGCATGGATCGTCTGGCAACCCTTGGTCCTGCTGTTACTATTTTTGGCTCAGCTCGCACCAAACCAGATCATCCTCAGTATGAATATGCGGTCCAAACCGCCAAACTGCTGGGCGAAGCAGGATTTAACATCGTCACAGGAGGCGGCCCGGGTATTATGGAAGCAGGCAATAAAGGTGCCCATGAAGCAGGCGTCACCTCTGTCGGACTCAACATTCAGCTTCCATTTGAGCAGCATCTCAACCCTTACACTAATATCGAAATGGAGTTTCGTTATTTCTTCACACGGAAAGTAATGCTCACTAGAACGGCCGTTGCTTTTGTTATCTTCCCCGGCGGCTTTGGTACCCTCGACGAAATGTTCGAAGCCCTGACCCTAATCCAAACAGGCAAGTTAAAAAACTTCCCTGTCGTCCTTTTTGACACCAATTATTGGCAGGGTCTTGTTGAATGGATTAAAAACAGTTTGTTGGCCGAAGGTAAAATCTCTGCCGCAGATATGGATCTATTGATGCTTACTGATTCACCACAAGAAGCATGCGATTTTATCGTGCGCTGCGCCCATGATGATGCCGTGCGGCAACGACAAGAAGCAGACTCATTAGCAGCTGCCGCAAAAGCATATCAAAAAAGATAATTTCCCCCGATTGGGAAATGGGCAATCCCAACGGTTCATTCATTATTATTGCCCCATAATTATCAACCTAGTAGAGACGTTTAGTTGTGGCGTCTCCTACATCAAATCAAAAGGAGAAAAAGATGGATTTTAACATGATACTTTCTTGTGTGGCTTTATTTGTTGTTGTCGCAATTGTCTTTTCAATTGCTCGCTTCTTTCTAAAATTGACCACAAAAATAATATCCATAATCATCACAATTATTATCGCCATTGGTCTACTGGCTATCCTCTATATTTTTGTACTTTAACCACCACACAAGTTTATAAATCGGTCAAAATGGCACTGATTTTTTAATTTGAATTAAGCCATCTATTCAGCATAAAGCAAAGCAAAGGAGAATTTTATGATTTTCAAAAGCCCATATCCCGATGTAGACATCCCCAACGTTCCTTTAACCCATTATGTCCTTGATCGTATTCAAGCATTTGGAGACAAACCAGCGCTCATTGATGGCCCCTCTGATCGCACGATTACCTATGCGCAACTTGGTGGCGCGATTCGTTTGGTTGCCTCAAGCTTGAGCAAGAAAGGATTTGGTAAAGGGGATGTATTTGCTATTTATAGTCCTAATGTGCCTGAATACGCGATTGCGTTTCATGCTGTTTCCTTAATTGGGGGTATCAATACAACAGTCAATCCACTGTATACAGCAGATGAATTGGCCCATCAATTAAATGATGCCAATGCAAAATATCTGCTCACCATTCCTATGTTCTTAGAGAATGCACAAGCAGCGGCGGCTAAGTCCAATGTTGAAGAGATTTTCGTCTTTGGTGAAGCAGAAGGGGCGACTCCGTTTGCAACCCTTTTGCAAAGTGATGGTCAATTGCCAGATGTTACCATTGATCCCCAAGAGGATTTGGTGGTACTACCCTATTCAAGTGGCACAACTGGCTTGCCTAAAGGAGTTATGCTTACCCACCACAACATTGTGTCTAATATTGTGCAGGCAGAAGGAATCACAAACTTTGAATTAGTAACGGACAAAGACACGATTATTGGTATTTTGCCCTTCTTCCACATCTACGGCATGGTTGTCATTATGAACATGAGCTTGGTGCGTGGGGCAACGATTGTCACCATGCCCCGCTTCGACCTCGAACAATTCTTGCAATTGATCGAAAAACATAAGATTACGCGCTCTAACTTAGTCCCACCCATTATGCTTGCTTTAGCCAAACATCCATTGGTTGACAAATATGACACATCATCTTTAGTTGAACTCCTCTCAGGGGCCGCCCCACTTGGCGAAGAGTTAGCCGAAGCAGTTGTACAACGCCTCAATGTGAATGTGATTCAAGGATATGGGCTCACAGAAACAAGCCCGGTCACTCATGTTTGCCCAAACTTCCCCGGAAAGATTAAACGGGCTTCAGTTGGGCCAGCACTCCCCAACACCAGCGTGAAAATTGTGGATGTAAATACAGGCGAAGCGTTAGGCAAAAACGAGCGGGGCGAAGTATGGATGCATGGCCCACAAGTGATGAAAGGGTATTTGAATAATCCCGACGCAACGGCGGCAACGATTGATGAGGAAGGATGGATTCATACAGGTGACATTGGCTATGCGGATGATGATGGATA